>CAZMFE010000104.1:0-4180 GCA_964565495.1 uncultured bacterium | reverse complement strand
GCCATCCCGCGTCTTCTTCGCCTTTAGATTTTCTCCGAGACACGTAAAATCTCCTCTCCCAACATTACCATAAAGGCGCTCCCCCTACAAAAAAGGGGTCAGACCCCCTCCCAGGGATCTGACCCCTATCATTTTGTCATTGCCGCAATGACGGATTATACCTCCACGACCCGGGTCTTTGCCCAGCTGTCAGCGACCCGTTCCCCTTTCATCAAAAGGGCAACGAGCTCCACAATGTACCCAATCACCAGCACAAAAGGGATAATGAGGAGGATGTTTCGGATAAATGCCTGACCCAGACTCACCTTCTCGCCGGCGAGGCTGACCAATTTGGTGCCGACCATTTTCCGGCCTGGCGAAAAAACGGCATCCCGGAAAATCATCCAGGCAATATTCAACAGAATCAAAAGCACGTTCCGAACCCCGGGGGGAGCGTTCAAAAGCAAGAGGCCCGCGATGATCCCGAGAATAATAGGGATGAGGATTAAATCAATCACCCCTGCAGCGAAACGCTTTCCCTTGGAAGCGACGGGAGGTTCGCCCGGTCCTCCAGTTACCGATTCAGAAGAGAAGTCTGCCATGCTTGATCTCCTTTCCTTTTGATCCCTGGCCTAGAAACGGCATCAGTATAGCTTGTCTTTACGCTCGGTTTCAAATCTTTTCATGGGCTTTTCATGGGCTTCTACGGCTCGCTCGTAGCGGCCATCCGGACGCTTGCGGATGGCTCCCTTGAGTTCCAGTCGTGTCAAGAGGCTAACTGTCAAAGAGATCGGATAACAGGACTGCGAGGCCGCTTCGTCCACGCTCAAAGGAAACCTCGCGAAAAGATTGAGGAATCCCTTCTCTTCCTCGCCCAAGGAATCCGCCGGAGGGGAAAATGAAACTAAAGGCCAAAGCTCGTGGCTCAAGGCATCAAAAATTTCCTCAGGGCACTCAACGAGCCCAGCCCCCTCTTTAAGAAGGCGGTGAGTCCCGCGAGACCCCAGCTGATCCACCCGCCCCGGGAGGGCAAAGACCTCCCGCCCCTCTTCTGCGGCCAGACGGGCTGTAATGAGGGAACCAGAACGAGAGTGAGCCTCGACCACCAAGACGCCTAGGGATAATCCCGCAATGATTCGGTTTCTCTTGGGAAAATTTTCGGCAAGAGGCGGTGCGCCCAGCGCAAACTCGCTGATGACCGCTCCCCTTTCGGCGATTTCTTCATAGAGCGATTGATGTTCTCGAGGGTAAATCACATCCAGCCCGGAACCTAAGACGGCAATTGTCCGGCCGTAACGGACTCCAAGCGCTGCCTCATGGGCCTCGCGGTCGATCCCCCGGGCAAATCCCGAAACAATGGTGAGTCCCATCTCGGCCAACCGCCCGGCAAAACGCTTGGCTTGTTCTCGGCCATAAAGGCCCGGGTGACGAGAGCCAACGATGGCCACCGCCGCCTGGTCGGATTCGAGAAGGTTTCCTCTGGAATAGAGAATGAGCGGTGGATCCGAAGTTTCTTTCAAAAGCAGGGGGTATCGGGGATCTTGAAAGGGAAGAGTCTCGATTCCAAGACTCTCAGCTTTTTCTAACTCCTTGGCGGGATCAAAAATCCTTCGCGTCGCCTCAAGTGATTCTTTCCAGTTGGCATTCTCTCCTGACCGAATTCGATCCGCCACTTCCGAGGGATTCAAACCTTGCTCAAAATAGGGCCGAAGCCCGTGCATCCGAATCCCCGGGGTTCGGCTGAGAAGGACGAGTGCTTCTAAATCTTGAGGGGTCACGATCAGCATCTAGGCGCTTGGTTAACGGGGATAGAATAAGATCCAGAGGATATTCGAGTTCAAGAACTTGACGGTATGAACCAGAACATACCCCAGAAAAATCCCGACAAATAACGAGAAAGCTTGACGCTCCATTTTCAACTCCTTTTCTACTTTACTCCTTTACTCTTCACTCCCTAACTCAGACAAAACCCTTCGCACGCGAGCAAGCGGAACGCGGTCGACCACCCTTACCCTCCCGATGGCCTCGGGAAGAACAAAACGAAGTTGACCTCCCTTCTTTTTCTTATCCAACCTCATGTGTCTCATCAAACGGTCGGGCTTGAATCGAGCCCCATTGACCCGTGTCGGTAAACCGGCATTGGCAATGAGCCGATTTTGACGCCTTTCGTCTTCAGATCGAAAAATTCCGATTCTCCTCGCAAGCCGCCCTGCACAAACCATTCCAAGGGCCACCGCTTCGCCATGCGAAAGACGATATCTCGAAACCGCCTCAAGGGCATGGGCAAACGTGTGTCCGTAATTGAGAATCATCCGTTTTCCTAGGGTTTCCCGCTCATCCGCTTCTACGATCCGTGCCTTCGCTCGGGCTGAACGCCAAACCACACTCTCAAAGAAAGAAAATAATTGGGATCCCCTCTCACCCCCACCCCCTCCCCTCTGGGGAGAGGGAAGGGTGAGGGGTAGTTTTCTCTCTAAAAGTTCAAAAAGTTTAATATCTTGAATCACCCCGTATTTGATCACCTCTGCAAGGCCATTCCGAAACTCCCGAAGGCGAAACCTTGTCAAGACCCTCAATGTCTCGGTATCCACAACGACCATTCGGGGTTGGTAAAACGTTCCTACGATATTCTTAGCAAAAGGGAGGTCGATCGCGGTTTTCCCGCCGATCGCTGCATCCACCTGTGCCAGAAGCGTCGTGGGGACTTGGAGGAGGGAAATCCCCCGCATGTAAGTCGAGGCAGCGAATCCGGCCACGTCCCCCACCACCCCCCCTCCCAGGGCCAGGACGGTGCTGGTGCGTTCCAAACCGGCCTCGGCCATCGCTTGCCAAATCTCGAAAAGACATTTCTCGGATTTGGCCCGTTCATCGCCGTAACGCAGGAGATGAGAATAAACTTGGAATCCTGATCGAGTCAAAGAGCGTCGGACCGTCCCAAGAAAGTACCGGGCCACCCGGTGATTGGACACGACAAAAATTTTCCTTCCCAGTCCAAGCGGCTTGACGAGGCGGCTCAAAGACCGGAGAAGCCCCCGACCAATAAGAATCGGGTAAGAACGTTGCCCGAGATGAATTTGAATCCTTTTCATCGTTTTCCAAAACAGTCATTGAAGATTTCCTGCGCCACCGCCGAGGGTGATTTCCCGTCTGTCAAAAATGATTTGTCAGCCAGGGCCTCATAAAAAGGGGAACGCTCGCGGAGAAGTTCTGTTAAAGTCTCGCGAGGCTCGGGCGTTCGAAGGAGAGGTCGATCCTTTTTCTCCTGCACCCGTTGCCAAAGGACGGCCAAGCCGGTCTTTAAATAAATCGCCGTCCCCGTCGCTTTGATCCGCTCCCGATTCATCGGATCAAGGACAATCCCCCCGCCTGTGGCAACGACCTGATTGGACCGCGAGACCACCCGGGCCAGCACGTCCCGTTCCGCCTTTCGGAAAAAAGCCTCTCCTTCCCCTTTAAAAATCTCGTTGATCGACCGACCCACTTCATCGACGATCAAATCATCGATATCCGTGAAGGCGAGGCTTAAGAGGCGGGCGAGTTCACGGCCCGTGGCGGTCTTTCCCGCCCCCATCATGCCGATTAAATAAATATTTCGCATCAGTAAATTCGAAGCACGAAATCCGAAATTCGAATTTCGATATTCGGATTTCGGATTTACTTTAGCTTTTTCTCAGCTGTTCGAGGTATCCCTCGTAATTCCTTCGAATCTCCCCCATGGAATCGCCGCCGAATTTCTCGAGGAAAGCATCCGCAAGCTCACAGGCCACAACCGCCTCGCCGATCACACTTCCTGCGGGGACCACGCAGATATCCGAGCGCTCATACTCGGCCTGTTCCGCTTTTTTTGTCTCCATATTGACGGACGCCAAGGGCCGCCTCAAGGTTGAGATCGGTTTCATGGTGACTCGGACCAGAAGATCGGCGCCGTTTGTCATTCCCCCTTCGACCCCGCCCGCCCGGTCCGTCTTTCGGTAATAGCCTTTCTCCTTGCTGTAGAAAATCTCATCGTGGGCCTCTGAGCCCCAGATTCCCGCAAGCCGGGTGCCGAGACCGAATTCGACCGCTTTTACCGACTGCACCCCCATCAAGGCGCCGGCGATGCGACCATCCAATTTTCGGGCCCAATGAACATGAGAGCCAAGGCCGATCGGAACGCCCGCGACACGAACCTCATATTGCCCGCCGAGAGAGTCGCGCTTTT
>CAZMFE010000103.1:0-4215 GCA_964565495.1 uncultured bacterium | reverse complement strand
GATGCGAGATTATTTCCGCTGATTCAATGTTGGTTTATCGGGGAATGGATATCGGGACCGCGAAACCGCCTCTCGCCGAACGCCGCCAAGTTCGTCATCACCTGATCGACCTCCTTTCTCCCCGTTCTAATTTCTCAGTTTACCTCCACCGAAAGCGCTCCTTAGAAGCGATTCAAGAGATTCTAAGACGAGGCAAGATTCCTTTAGTCGTCGGCGGAAGCGGACTTTACGTGAATGCCATCTGGAAGGGACTTTCTAACATTTCCGCCCCACGGGGCGGGAATGTCACGGCCGGCCCTCTCGCTTCTCTTTACGAGAGGTTGTGTCAGATCGACCCTGTGCGGGCCGGCCAAGTTCACCCCAACGACCGGCGGCGGATCGTGCGTGCCCTTGAGATTGCAAAGATTTCAGGGCGAACACCTACCCATTGGTACCGAAAGCGCGAATCGCTCGGCGATTTGGGCTATTCGGTCCGTGCCTTCGGGATTATGCGGGAACGCGCCGAGATTTACGAACGGATTAACCAGCGAGTTGAGGGGATGTTTCGAAAGGGTTTGATCCGGGAAGTAAAACGGTTGAAAAGAATTGGATTCTCAAAGACCGCGAGACAAGCCCTGGGTTACCGGGAGGTTTTGGATTATCTCAAAGGCCGTCATTGCGAGCCACGCGGAGCGGGGCGAAGCAATCTCAGGGGATTGCTTCGGCTCCGCCAAAGTACGTTGGCGGATCCTCGCAATGACGGGCTCATCCAGTTGATCCAAAAACGAACCCGTCAGTTCGCCAAGCGCCAGCTCACCTGGTTTCGCAGGGAAAAGGAGATCCGATGGATTCCTTGGGAGAGGGGAGAATCGGCCTCGAGGGTGTGTGATAAAATTATGAGGGAGCTGGTGCATGGTTAGAGAACGGGCCCTGCTTGTGATTGTTCAACCTCCGGGAGAAAAGAAAACTTTTCTGAGGGAGAGTTACGGGGAAATCAAGGAGCTTACCCTTTCTGCCGGCGGAGAGGTGGTGGGAGCGAGCGAAGTGCATCTCGAAAGGCCGAGTCCGAGCCACTACATCCGCGGGGGGAAGCTGGCCGAACTCCAGGAGAAGGCGGCCAAAGCGAAGGCTGATCTTTTGATTTTTAATATCGATCTCACGCCCGTGCAAGCGCGAAACATTGAGGAGAGCGTCGGCGTGCGGGCCGTGGACCGGACCGGGCTCATCCTCGACATCTTTGCCCGCCGCGCCCAGTCCCGCGAGGGAAAACTTCAGGTCGAAGTGGCTCAGCTCAACTACCTCCTCCCTCGCTTGGTGGGTCACGGCGTGATCCTTTCTCGATTGGGCGGCGGGATCGGAACCCGCGGGCCCGGGGAGCAGAAGCTTGAAGTTGACCGCCGGAGAATCCGCGAACGGATCGCGAAGCTCAAGGAAGACCTCGAGAAACTTGAACGGCACCGTTCGTTGGTCAGGCAGGGAAGGAAACGCAAAGACTTCTTTTCGGTGGCGATCGTCGGTTACACGAATGCCGGCAAATCCACGCTTCTCAACGCCCTGACCGGCGCCCGCGCCTTTGTCGAGGACAAGCTCTTTGCCACCCTTGATCCGATGACCCGGATCGCGAAGACAAACGGCCGGCGTAACCTCCTTTTCACGGACACGGTCGGTTTCCTGCGCGATCTCCCGCACGGGCTGATTGAGGCTTTTAAATCCACTTTGGAGGAAGCGACGGCAGCGGATTGCCTGATTCATGTCCTGGATGTGTCGCACCCTTACGCGGAGGAACAGAAGGGAGTCGTCGACCAGACGCTTCGCGAAATGGGAGCCGGTGAGACCCCCCTCGTCCTCGCCCTCAACAAAAGCGACCTCCTCGGGCCCGAGGAGGCGCAGCGGCTTTTGGAGAAATATTCCGAGGGGATCCTTATTTCTGCGAAAGAGAGGACCGGTCTCGATCTTCTTCACAACCGGCTCGCGTCCCTCGTCGTCACGAGGTAAAATATTTCTATGGAAAGAGGAGAACTGTTAAAGAAACGTTGCGTGCCCTGTGAAGGGGGGACTCCTCCCTTGAGTCGAAGTGAGGCCGAGGATTACCTCACCGTTTTCCAGGGGTGGAGCCTGAGGGAGGATGCCAAGGCGATTTGGAAAGAGTACAAGTTTAAGAACTTTAAGGAGGTCATCGCCTTTTTCAATCGAATCGCCCAAGTCGCTGAGGAGGAGAATCATCATCCGGACCTCAGGATCGGCTACAGCCGTGTGGGCGTGGAGCTTTCCACCCACGCCATCAAGGGCCTCTCTGAGAATGATTTTATCCTGGCGGCAAAATTCGATCGGTGTCGGGAGAGTTAAGGAAGTATCCCAAAAAGCCGTAATCCTAAAAGAGGTGAAATCATGAAAAAGTTAGCCCTGCCACTCTCATTATTTTTGTCGATCCTTACCGCAAGCTCAGCCCTTTTCGCCGAGGCCCCGAGCCCCGTGAAAAGTTATACTTGGCAGGACAAATTGAAACGGGGAGCGATTAATATCATTACCTCTCCGATTGAAGTTGCCAGGGATATTCATAATACGACGGAGGAGAAAAATCTGTTGGTCGGATGGACGATCGGACTGGTCAAAGGTCTGGGAGAAGGCATCCTTCGGTTTGGCGCGGGAGTGATTGATCTTCTGACTTTTCCCTTCAATTTTCCCGAGGGCCGCAAGGCCCCTCTCTTGGATCCCGAGTACGTCTGGCAGAAGCCGGGGCCGAAATACGTTTAGTTATTCTCCAATGATCTTGACGAGCACGCGTTTCCTTCTTTTCCCGTCAAATTCCGCGTAAAAGATCTGCTCCCACGGCCCAAAGTCAAGTTTTCCTTCGGTAATCGCGACGACGACCTCCCGACCGAAGAGCTGACGCTTGAGATGGGCGTCGCCATTGTCTTCACCGGTTTCGTGGTGACGGTACCCCTGGGGATCGTAAGGAGCCGCTTTCTCTAAGAATCGTTCGAAATCCTGAATGAGGCCCGGCTCGTCGTCGTTGATGTAAACACTTGCCGTAATATGCATCGCATTGACGAGGACCAAGCCTTCTCGGACCCCGCTTTTCTTTACAATTCGCTCGACCTCGGGCGTGATGTTGAGGTACTCCCTTCGTTTCTTGGTTTCAAACCAGAGGTATTCTCGGCAGGATTTCATTTTGAGCCTCCATTGATTTAGACTTCACTTTATCCCATAATAGCGGCCGCTTATGGCAAAATTCCACCCGATTGTCCTCATGACCGATTTTGGGACGAAGGACGCCTACGTCGCTTCGATGAAAGGTGTCATTCTCAGAATTTTTCCCTCCGTCACCGTGATTGATCTGACTCACGAGATCGAACCGCAAAATGTCAAACAGGGGGCCTTTGTGTTGGAAGCGGCTTCCCCCTATTTTCCCTTGGGAAGCATTTTTGTTTCGGTCGTGGATCCCGGAGTCGGAAGTGAACGCCGGATCTTGGCCGCCAAAACGCGCCAGGGAATCTTCCTGGCGCCGGATAACGGGCTCCTCACCCGTGTCCTGGAAAAGGAAAAAGGATTTGAACTTCGGGTCGTGACCCATCGACATTTTTTCCTCGAAGAGATCAGCCCCACTTTCCACGGCCGCGATTGCTTTGCTCCCACAGCGGCCTCTCTGGCGAAAAATCCCAGTCAATTTTACAAATTGGGACCGCGAATCTCAAATTTTAAAAGATTTCCCTTTCCCTCACCCCGCCGAGAGGGGAGGCGGGTGATCGGGGAGGTCATTTATTTCGATCACTTTGGGAACGCATTCACGAATATCTCAAAAGGGTCGGTCTCGGCCGCCCGCAAAGGAAAACCCGAGGTGCGGGTGAAAGGAAAAAAAATCGGTCCGATTTGCAAATCCTATTTTGAGGCGCCCCCCAGGGAGGCGGTGGCGGTCTTCAGTTCCACGAATCTTCTTGAGATTGCCGTGAGTCACGGCTCGGCCAAGAAGCGTTTGGGGCTTCGAGAGGGGGCACGCGTTGAACTCTTCTAAGAAGAAGTTGTTTCGCATCCTTTCCAAAAAGACGGTTTTCCGAGGACACCTCAGCCAATTGGACGTCCTCCAGATCCAGACCCAAAACGGCCGGCGGGTCGAGCGGGAGCTCATCCGGCATCGGGGTGCGGTCATCCTCATTCCGATCCTTCCGGATGGCCGGCTGATCTTGATTCGTCAGCTCCGGATTGCAACCGGCGGAGCGATCTGGGAATTTCCTGCCG
>CAZMFE010000102.1:0-4230 GCA_964565495.1 uncultured bacterium | reverse complement strand
GAAATCTTCAACAAGAAAGACACCGATACTCGATCCGTTGGCCACCGGTTTGACAAAGAAAGGGGTCGGAAACTCTTTAAGCCTGAGCCAGTTCCTTCGATCAAACGCCTGCCAGCGCGGTGTGGGGATTCCCGCGCGCCGAAATCGTTTCTTTGCCTCGATCTTGTCAAAAGCGAGGTGACTTCCGTGGGGGTCGGATCCGACGTAAGGGATGCCGGCCTGCTCCAGTCTCTCTTGGATCGTCCCATCTTCTCCCCCTTTCCCATGAAGGGCCAAAAAGGCGAGATCAATCTCGGGAAGGGCTGCCTCCATTCGACGGGGATGAGCGGGATCGATGGGAATCGTTGAAAGCCCTGAGCGCGTAAGGGCGTCCAAGACGGCCCGTCCTGAACGCAAAGAGACCTTCCGTTCGGAAGAATTCCCTCCTGAAAAGACACCGATGCGGAGGTGAGTAATCGTTCTCACGAAAATGATTCGAGTCCTTCGTCATTGCGAGGATCCGCCAAAGTTCGTTGGCGGAGGCGAAGCAATCGAAGTGCTTAGATTGCTTCGCCCCGTCCGTTTGCTTCGCAAACGAAGCAGACGGGGCTCGCAATGACGTATTTGTTAGATATTCCTAATAATTCGAATTTCTGGTTCCAGATGAATACCGAATTTCTCAAAGACTTTTTCCTGGGCGGCCGTAATCAAAGCCAGTACCTCTGACGCCTTCGCACCTCCGACATTGACAATGAAATTGGCATGCCGATCGGAAATCATCGCCCCGCCAATCCTCTGACCCTTCAATCCCACCTTTTCGATCAATTGACCACTGGAGCCTTGTTTCCCTCCTGGATTTTTGAAAACCGAACCCGCGCTCGGATACCGGAGGTCCTGCACTCGATTCCGATAATCGAAACTCGCCTGAATCTCTGCTTGAATCTCCTCGGGTTTCGCCCGATAAAGTTTGAGGCGCGCTTCCACCACAACAAAACCGTCGAGATTGGTCTTCCGATAATCAAACCTTAGCTCCTCCCGACCGAGGCGGCGTAATCCTCCTTCGGGGCCGAGGACCTTGACTTCTTCCACGAAGTCCCCGATCTCCATTTTCCGTCCGGGGAAACGGCTGAAGCCCGCATTCATCGTCAAGGCCCCCCCGAGGGTGCCTGGGATGTGGCTCAAGAATTCCACGCCTCCTAATCCGCCGTCGCGTGCCGCCAGGGCCAAACGATAAAGGTTCACCCCCCCTGAAGCCGTCAGGCATTCCTGTTCCTGGTCAAAAACAATACGATGGGGCTCAAAATGAATCAGGGTCACCACCAGTCCGGGAAAGCCTTCGTCGGGAAAGAGGATGTTGGAACCTTTCCCGATGACGAGGAGGGGGAGTTCTTCGGCACGGGCAAAATCGAGGAGGGATTGGAGTTCGTGGATCGTGGCCGGTTCGCTAAAGAAACGGGCCGGACCCCCGATCTGAAATGTCGAATAACGGGAAAGGGGGACGTCAGACCGAAGTGGGATTTTGAGATCGGATACTTTTAATTCGACGGGCAAACTCATCAGCTACCTCTCCAATGTCGCCGGCCCCGAGAAAGGCAATCACCCCTTCTTGAGAATTGCGGGCGAGAAGGTAATCAATCACCCCCTCCTTGGACACCATTTTCACCGACGGGTGCTTGGCCTCCCGAACCGCCTCATAGATCAATTCACTGGTTACATTATCCGGATTTTTCTCTCCCGCTCCATAGATTTCTGTCAGGATCAACTCGTCGGCCTCTTGGAAGGCCCTCCCAAACGAGCGGCCGAGGTAGCGGGTCCGGGAAAACCGGTGAGGCTGAAAGATCACCGTCAAACGTTTTCCCAAACGGGTGAGGGCCCGGAGGGAGGCTGTGACCTCGGCGGGGTGATGGGCGTAATCATCGATCACGATCGTATCTTCCAGATCCAGTTTGACTTCCAGACGCCGCCGCGCTCCCCGAAAGCGGAACAGCGTCTCAAGAATCTCATCCAGGTCGAGGCCCAATTCCAGGAGGACCGAGATCGCCCCCAGGGCGTTCTGAATGTTGTGGGCTCCGGGGACCGAGAGCAAAACCCGGCCCGCAAAAAATCCTTGTTGGAAAAGATCGAACTCCGAGTGAAAGCCCTCGAGCCGGATCCTTTCCGCGTAGACATCCGCCTCCCGCGTCCACCCAAAGCTCAAACGGGGTTTCCCGCTTTCCGGGACCAGTCCGCGCAGAACCGGGTCCTCCCCAGAATAAACCACCAGACCGGGATGATTCAAATTGGCGAGGAAACGGGCCATCGATCCTTTCAAATCCTCCAAGTCCGCATAGTGGTCCATATGATCTTCTTCCAGATTGGTGAAGACCACATAGTGCGGGGCGTAATATTCCTGAGAGCCGTCGCTTTCGTCCACTTCCGAAACAAAAAATTCATCTCCCCCTAAAATTGCATTCGTTGCCAGATTCACAATGTCCCCGCCCACCAGACAGGTGGGATGACGGCCCGTCTCAGAAAGGACAAAGGAGATCATTGCCGAAGTCGTCGTCTTTCCATGCGTTCCCGTGACCGCCACGGAGGTTCCGGCACGATTCAAGAGGGAAGCCAAAGCCTGGGCCCGGTGGACAATCGGCAGGCCTTTTTCGCGCGCCCAGATCAACTCCGGATGATCCCGGCTGATCGCTGAAGAATAAACCACCAGATCCCTGCTTTCCAAAAATATCTCTTTCTGGCCGACGTGGACCGGGATCCCGGCACTTTTCAGTTCCCGGACCGATCGATTCTCCACCCGATCTGAGCCTGCCACCTCAAACCCTCGGTGACGCAGGACCTTCGCCAGGCCGCTCATCCCGACTCCTCCGATCCCCACAAAATAGATTCTTTTGGAAGTCTCCAAGAGCGGCTCTCGAACGGGTGTCACCTGAGGCAGGCCTCCCTGGGTAGGAGAAGTTCCTCGGCGAGATCAACGAGTCTTTCGGAAGCCCCGGGTCTTGCCAGACGCTCCAAATTCTTCGACATTCGATTTCTCAGAGCGACCGAGCTGACCAATTCGAACACCTGCTCTTTTAGGCGGACCGGGGTCGAGCTTCTTTCAGAAAGCCGGACAACCGCCCCCTCCTTTTCAAAATAATGAGCGTTCTCTTCCTGATGACCTTCGGCGTAGGGGTAGGGGAAAACAACGGCGGGAAGCCCAAAGAGGGCTAGTTCAAAAAGCGTACTCGCACCGGCGCGCGTAACGGCCAGATCGGCCTCGGGATAAACCTCCTCCATCCGTTCTTGGAAGGAGAAAGCCAGCGCTTGAATTCCTTTCGCCAGATACATGGTCTCCACCCAGCCAAAATCTTTTTCTCCTGTTATATGAATTACGGCTATTTTAGATTTTTCTTCATCGGAAAGAAGCTGAAGCATAGCCGCCCAAAGGCGATTCAGCGAATGAGAGCCCTGAGAGCCCCCCAAGAGGAGAATCCGCACGCGGCCTGAGGGAAAAATCGGAGGTTCGGCACGCTTCTTTTGAGCGGCGCTCCGGACGAGGGCGGATCTCAAGGGGAGGCCCGTGGGCGCCAGGCGCGGGAAAACCAGGGGTGCGGGAGGTTCGAAACTCAATGCGATGCGGCCGGCGCATCGAGTGAGCCAGCGGTTGGCTCGTCCCAGGATTCGATTCTGTTCGTGAATGAGGCTGGGAATCTTTCTTCTCACGCTCGCTAAAATTCCGGGAAAGGCCAAGTAGCTTCCAAAGCCAACCGCCAACTCGGGTTTGAAGTTCGTCAAAATCTTCTCGGTTTTTAAAAAGGCCTGGGCTAATTTTAACAGAAAGGGAACCCCGCGAATAAGAAAATCGAGTCGGGAGGAGCGCGGGAAGGGAAAGTCGGGGAGAAATTCGTACTCGGTTTCAATCTGATTCTTGGCCTTCTCGACCAGGGAACGGCCTCGAACCCCCGTCACCAAAAGAATTCGAGCCTTCGGATGCCTTTTCTGGAAACATTCCACAAAAGCAAGCGCCGGGAAGAAATGGCCCCCGGTCGGACCGGCGAAAATGATGATTTTCATCACCCGACGGGGTCCCGCGACCCTCTTCCACTCTGAATGGCGCGGTCCATGGCTAAAATCAGTCCCACCGCCGTCAGGTTAAAAACGAGGGAACTCCCCCCGTAGCTGACAAAAGGGAGAGGGAGGCCTTTGGTCGGAATCAGCCCGGTCGCCACGAGCATATTGATCATCGCCTGCAGGATGACCAGTAAAACCAGAGAAATGACA
>CAZMFE010000101.1:0-4296 GCA_964565495.1 uncultured bacterium | reverse complement strand
GGTCTTTGATGAAATTCAAAAGCTCCGGGTCCTTTGGGAGCGAGCCATCGGAGAAGCCGATTCGGTACTCTTTGACAAGCCCTGGATCAAAGAGGCCTCGCTTGGCAAGATAATCCTGGGCGCGTTTCGAATCCTTCAAAGTCTCGTGGTAATAATCCGCTACCGCTTTTAAGACTTTCCCTTCAGGAAGCGAAGCTTTGTTCCCATTTCGTCCGTTGAGGAGAATCTTCACCGCCTCTTGAAAGCCCACTCCCCTCTTCAGCATCACGTACCTCACCAGGTCTCCTCCTTTTTCGCATCCGAAACAATGCCAGAGCCACCTCCGGCCTTTGAGGTTCACGTTAAAGCTTGGGACTTTGTCTTCGTGGAAAGGACAGCGGCCTTTGAAGGAAGTCTCGGAAAGCTTTTTCAAGGGAAGGCCGTCCTGGGCAAGATAACCTGGAAGCTCGATTCTCCGAATTTCCTCAAGTTCTTCGTGGGTGAGATTCATTTTCAAAAATCCTCCGAGTGCCCTCGTTTTTCAAAAACCTGTCAAGTGGAATTTCTGCCTTTTGAATTCGGCCCAATTTCCATTGCCAAGGTGATGCCGGTAATATACGATACTCGTATAATCCTGTCAAACAAAATAATCGATGCTCACCAAGGGGTTTCAAAAGAGCTGTGGTACGGTAAGGGAGGAAAAATCAGTGGGTGTTTGGAATGCGACCCTTGAAACCATGAAACAGAAACCGAAGGTGGATCTGAAGGAATCCTTTGGGGAGCGGATCGAGCGCTTGAGGAAGGCGCGGGGCCTCACCCAGGAGGAGTTGGCCCAAAAGATCAGGGTCACGCAGCGGGTGATCGCCTATTATGAAGGCGAGACCGAGCACCTTCCCGCCAATCTCCTCGTCCCGCTCGCTAAAGCCCTCCGGGTCTCTTTAGAGGAGCTTTTGGGCCTGAAAAGGCAGGAAATCTATCCCCCCCGCTATGCCGCCCTCTGGCGAAGGCTCAAGAAGGCCGAGACCCTCTCCAAGAAAGATCAAAGGGCCGTCCTCCACTACATCGAAGCGCTCGCCAAAAACGGACCGAATCAAAAACCGGAAGTCTCTCCTTAAGGATTTCCACCGAGCCCTCTTTTGGTGTCGCCCCGGTCTTCTAATTTCCGGCGGAGGGCTTGCAGGGCGAAGTCGGCATTGCGGGATCCTGAATCGTGGTATTTTTTAACGGATTCAATCACCGCAATCAAGAGGCTTTCTTGGGAAAAAGGCTTCTGAAGATAAGCGTCCACTTTTAACTCCTCCGCCCTCTTCTTGGCCCGCTCATCATCGTAAGCGGTGATGACAATGATGTGCGGACGATAATCCTGGATGTGTTTGGGGTAGTCCTCCAGAAGGTCCATCCCCGAGACGGGGCCGAGCCTGACATCCATCACGATGATATCGGGTTTCTCCTGCTTGATGTAATTCAAGCCTTGGTTTCCCGTGGTGGCCGTAAAGACCTGGTAGCCCCTGAGCATCGTGGTAAAGGCATTGCCGAGGGTGCGCACAATCTCCAGGTCATCATCCACAATTAAAATTTTAAGCATTCTCTTTCTCCTCCCAGAGGGGAAGCCTCAAGGTAAAGGCGGCCCCAAGCCCCGCCTCACTTGAGCAGGTGATTGAGCCTCCGAATTTTTCGATGATCAATTTGCATTGGGCAAGGCCGATCCCCTGACCCTTCTTTCCTTTCGTGGTGAATCCGAAATCAAAAATCCTGGGTAATGTATCGGCAGGAATCCCCGCTCCCGTATCGGAAAAATCGATCCTGAGAAACCGGGGGTTGGCGGGGTCAATGTCCGCTTTAATTGTGATCTTCTTTTCAGGACTCCCTTGCATGGCGTGAATCGCATTCTTGAAAAGATTGACGAAGACTTGTTTGAGGAGGGTCGGATTTCCTTTGACCGGCGGAAGCCGGCGCTGGATATCTTCGATGACGGGGATCTCTTGGGTCTCGCTGTGGAGTTCCATCCCAATGAGGGCGCGGGAATCTTTGAGAAACATCTTAAAGTCCAGGGGGCCGATGGTCTCCTCGTCTTCCTTTTGCATCTTGTTCAAGGTATCGATCACAAGGTGGATGTGCTCGCTATTGACCTTCAGGGTCTCCGCGGCCGAGTTGAGATCTTTGAGGAGTTTGAAGTATTCCTCCCGAGTTTGTGCGCTTAGGCGCTCCCCCTCGCTTTTATAGATCTTGTAGAGCCCCACCAGGATATCCCGTTCGATCTCTTCAATCTTGTGATACACGGGAAGAAGCGGATTAAAGACTTCGTGGGCAATCCCTTTCAGCAGATCCGCCACAAAGGCCATCTTCTGGCGGTGGAGGAGTTCAAGTTGCATCGCCTCGATCTTCTTTTTGGCCTCCACGGCCTCGCCATAGAGCCGGGCATTGGAGAGGGCGATGGCGACCTGGCTTGCTACCGTCGGGAAATAATCCATTTCCTCTTTGGCGTATTCTTCGTCGGATTTCTTTTTTCCGAGCGTGAGAAGCCCGATCAGCTCCTCCTGGAGGATGAGGGGAATGGCCACCGAGGCCCCGAGCTTTTGAAGGGCGCTTGAGACGGGCAAAGGCAGCCTCCCGTAAGTCTCCTCAGATTCCAAATCAAGGACCTGGGGGTGAGAGCGGAAATATTGGATGAGAGGGTCGTCGGCCGCGTAACCCCCTCTCGGCCCCGGGCCCACGAGTCCGAAGGAATTGAGGATTTTGTAATCCGCTTCATTTTTTAAAAGAATCGCGCCCGCCTCAAGGTAAAGGGAATCCCGGAAGGTCTCAAGGATCGTCCGGGCCACCTCGTCAAGATTGAGGATCGTGATGATCCGCTCGGAGAGGCGTTTTAGAATCTCCCGGATCGGGACCTTCTTTTGAAAAAGAAACCGGTCCGTCGCGATCACGAGAAACCGCTGGATGGGGTCGTAAAGAAGAAGCCAGACCAAGATCCCGGCCATAAGCGAAGTCTTCTCCCCTAAGCCGAGCTTGGGGCCCAAGATGCCTTGAAAAAGAGTCGTGACGATCCAAAGCAAAAAGACAATGGAGCCAAAGAGCCCGGCGAAGACCACGGTTTTTCTCACCAGGCCCGGGATATCCAGGAAGCGGTAGCGGTGGATGGCGTAGCCAATCACGATCACGTAGCCCAAGATCAAATAAACCCCGTGGGTCGGAAAGGGAATCCCGTAGCCTTGCAGAAAAAGCGTTCCCCCGCCTGAGTAGGCGATCCCGGTCCCTAAAAGGAAAAGTGAGACTTGTTTTCTCTTGCGGCCGACCACGTTTCGATACGCCTGGGCGGCCACCAGAAAGCTATGGACGGTGCACCAGAAGAAAAGCAGGGTGAAGACAAAGTAAAGGGGCCCCCCGAGCGGCTGATAACGGTAAGGCCCAAAAGACCAAAGCCCTTTGACGTAATAAGGAGTGAAGAAAAGGCCGAGGGCGTTCACCACAGCCAATCCCAAATAAAAGCGGTAGAGCTTCCGGTAACGGTCAAATTGACTCGCCACACAGGCCCCGAAACGGAAAAAGAAAGGGCTGATCAAGGTGGCCATCGCCTGGCAGTATTTGTTCCACCAAAGCGTGGGCCCATAGTCAAAAACGCCGGATAAAGTGACCCCGTAGCCGAAGCTCCAGAGCGTGATCCAAAAAGACCACCAGAAATAGGCCTTGGCGAGCGGGCTTAGGCGGCGCTTGGTGAAGGTGAGGAGCCAGAGGGTGACATTGAAGCCGGTGATGGCGAAGGCGCCTAGGGCGTCAATCCACATCCCGCGAAACGGTCTGGAAGACTTTCTTCTCTTCTTTTTCCTGGAGGGGTTCGATCAGGTCGAGGATAAGCTGGGGGGTTTGGCAGAGTTTCCCTGTTTTCGTATCGACAAAACAAATCTTCTGCCAGCCCTCGCCCAGGGCGACAGCGGTTCTTTTGTCAAAGTAGCGGAAGACCAGGATGAAGCTACAGCGCTTCACCTCCCGGCTCGTGGCCTCGATTCTCACCGTGTCGCCAAAGGTGGTTTCGGCAAAAAAGCGCTGGTAGACCGAGTGAGTGACCATCTTAAGCGACTGGGCGGCTTGAAGAAAGGCTTTGACGTTGGGATGCGAAAGAAGGAGGCTTTCCCTCGCCTCCCCCTGCCAGGTGATGTAGTTGTCGTAGTAGGTATTCCCCATGAGATTCGTATTCTTCAAGAGGATGGTCTTTTCCATCACAAACTTGGGATGAGGAAATTTCCACCGGCCGATGAGGGATTCTTCTTCTGCCGGCGGCTCGAGGGCGGGAGAGGCGTTGGCCTGGAAGATTTCGAGCTG
>CAZMFE010000100.1:0-4395 GCA_964565495.1 uncultured bacterium | reverse complement strand
CCGCTGATCTCGCTGTCCGCCACGTAGAGCTTCCCCTTCCCGATCGCGAGATTTCTAGCGGCGCGAAGGTGAGTTAAGGCCGATTCGCAAATCGGCCTTAGGGAGTACTTCCCTCCCAGTAGAGGGCGATTTCTTGGAAAGACACCATATGGATATAGATTAAGAAGGCAAGAAGGGCGGCGAGACCGAAGAGCCGGACGAGTCCTCTTTCGTTCAAGAAATTTTTGAGCTGGAAACCCACCAGGATAAAATAGAGGATCGTGATCGGGAAAAAGAGAAAAAAGTCGTTGAAGAAAGGCGTATTTGGAATCCAACGAGTGATAACATCCCCCTGGGTCCGAAGCCAATAAACGAGAAAGAGGGGGGGGCCCAGAAGAGCGAGAAGAAAGAGAGCATTGAGAATCTTGTAACTCGCGAAACAAAGGATTGCAAAGACGCCAAAGTAACGCGCCAGGTGTTTAATCCTTCGATGAGTAAGAATCGGCATACGAAAAATTCTATCCGAACCTCTGGGAGATTGAAAGCGGATTTTCGTCCCTTCCAAGCGTGGCGCTACAACCCCGCTCGTGTCGATCTGAGTCAAGTCATCGCCCCGCCCTATGACGTGATTTCGCCCGCCGCACGCGAGGCGCTCTACGCTCAATCTCCTTATAATGTTGTGCGTCTGATTCTGGGGAAGGAACCTGACTTTTACGACGAGGCCCGTGGGCGCTGGGAAGCCTGGTCTCAGGAGGGGATTTTGATTCAGGAGGCACGACCCGCCCTTTATCTCTATGAACAGACCTTCACCCCTCCTTCGAAGGGAGGTGAGTTACGCCGTTTGGCGGTGGTGGGCCGATTAAAGTTGGAGGCCTCCGGGGCGGTCCTTCGCCACGAGGCGACCTTTGAGGGTCCCAAGAAAGACCGGCTTCTTCTCCTTGAAAAAACAAAAACGAACCTCTCTCCCGTTTTTGGTCTCTATCGGGATCCCGGAAAGACGGTTGCCACCCTTGCCGCCGTTTATCGGGCAAAGCCCGTCCTTTTTCGAGCCCAAGATGGCGAGGGGGTGCTCCATCAAGGATGGGCTGTCGAAGAAGGGAGTCATCAAAAGATTCTCCAAGAGGCTTTGAGTCGGGGAGAAATCTTAATTGCGGACGGTCACCATCGTTATGAGACGGCCTTGGAATACCGAAGCGAGATGCGGAAGAAACTTCCCTCCAGCCCTTCAGAGGTCCCCTTTGATTTTGTTATGATGGCCCTTGTAGAATCCGAAGATGAAGGCCTGCTCATGCTTCCCACCCACCGTCTGATTCGTTCGCTCGCGTCTTCTTCCAAACCGGCTTTCTTGGAACGGCTTCGGGCTCACTTCGAATTCGTTCCCTATCCGGAAGGGGAGCTTTTTAGAGCGATGGAGGCGAGGCCAAGAGACGAGTTGGTTTTTGGCGGCCTCTTTGGGAAGGAGGGGAGTTTTCTCCTGCGGCTTAAGAATCTCGAGTCCATTCGGCCTTTACTCCCTCAGGGAAAACCACCGATTTGGTATGAAGTCGAGGCGAACCTCCTCGCCTATTTCATCTTCGACATCGTGTGGGGAAGTTCTCGCGAGGAACGCGAAGGTTTGGTACAATACACGCGTCTTTGGGAAGAGGGGGTTCAGGCGGTTCGGCAGAAGAAAGCGGAAGCGGCCTTCCTCATGCGTTCTCCGAAGATTAGCACCGTTCGTGAATTAGCCGAAGCTGGGGAACGAATGCCTCAAAAGACGACTTATTTTTACCCAAAACTGGCAAGCGGGCTTTTCTTTTATCATCAGGGGTAACAACAAATGGATCTTAATCTCCCGCCGGGTTCTCCCCTCGGGAATCTTCCCGATTTTAAGCGATTTCTTCTTCCTCTCCTGATCCTCGTCGTTCTCTTTTCAGCAGTCGTGACGGTTTTCTATCAGGTGGGTCCGGATGAGATGGGAGTCGTCCAGCAATTCGGCCGCTATGTCCGGACCACCCCTCCGGGCCTTCGCATGAAATTGCCGTTAGGGATTGAGACCGTGCAAAAAGTAAAAGTCACACACGTTTTCAAGGAAGAATTTGGTTTCCGGACCCTTCAGCCGGGGGTTCGGAGTATCTTCGAAGGTCGGGAGGGAGAGAGTCTCCTTGGCGGCCGTTCCACGGGAAGCGAGCGGCGGGGCGAGAAAAGCCTTTGGGGGAATCAGGGGAATCCTTATTTGGATGAATCGTTGATGCTTACAGGGGACCTCAATACGGCGGTGGTGGAATGGATCGTTCAATTTCGGGTGAAAGATCCGGTTCGGTTCGCCTTCCGGATTCGCAATATCCGCGAGACGATTCGGAATATGAGCGAGGCCATGATGCGCCTCGTGGTGGGAGACCACACCATCAATGAGGTCTTGACCTCGGGACGGGAAGAGATTCGAAAACGCGTGGAGAAAGAATTGCAGCAGGTCCTCGACAGTTACGAGGCAGGAGTAGAGATTCTCAATGTCGTGCTGCAGGATGTCAATCCCCCGGATGAGGTTAAACCCTCTTTTAATGAAGTGAATGAAGCCCGTCAGGAGAAGGAAAAATCAATTAATCAAGCGTGGGAAAATTACAACCGCTCCGTTCCGAAAGCCAGGGGAGAGGCGGAGAAAGTGATTCGGGAGGCGGAGGGTTATGCCCTCGATCGGGTCAATCGGGCCAAAGGAGATGCGGAGAAATTTCAGTTGGTCTGGGAGGCCTATCGACTGGCTCCTGAGGTGACGCGCCGGCGGCTTTACCTCGAGACCCTGCGGAGCCTCCTCCCTGAACTCAAAGAAAAAATCGTCATCGACGAATCGCAGAAAGGGATTTTCCCTTTTCTCAATCTTTCCGAGAGGACTGGGGAATCAAAATGAAACCTTTTTTGGCACCGGTCCTCATCCTTCTCGTCGCGGTGGGGGGATTTCTTATTTTAAACAGTGCTTATACGGTCTCAGAAACCGAGCAGGTGGTCATCACCCAGTTTGGAGAACCGATGGGAAAACCGATTCAAAAGGCGGGGCTCCAATGGAAGACCCCTTTCGTTCAACAGGTGAATTATTTTGACAAACGGATCCTCGAATGGGACGGCTACCCCTCCGAGATTCCCACCAAGGATAAAAAATTTATCTGGGTGGATGTGACGGCCCGCTGGCGGATCACCGATCCCCTCAAATTTCTTCAGACCATGCGTCACGAAGCCAATGCCCAATCCCGCCTCGATGACATTATCGATGGGATCACGCGGGATCACATCACCCGTTACGAGGCTCCGGAGATTGTCCGGAGCAGCAACCGGATTCTTGAGCTCGAAGTCAAAGAAGAGGATATCAGTACCGAAGAGACCTTTGAGAAGATCGAGGTCGGCCGTGATGCGATTACCCGCCAGATTCTGGAACAGGCGCGCAAGATTGTCTCAGATTACGGCATCGAACTTGTGGATGTCAGGATCAAGCGGATTAATTACATCGAATCGGTCCAGCGGAGGGTCTTTGAACGGATGATCTCGGAACGAAAACGTTCGGCCGAGAAACTCCGGTCCGAAGGTCAGGCCTTCCGCGCGGAAATCGAAGGGCAGAAGGAGAGGGAACTCAAACGGATTTATTCCGAGGCCTATCGAAAGGCCCAGGAGATTAAAGGGAAAGCGGACGCCGAGGCCACCCGGATTTACGCGGACGCCTATTCGAAGGATCCGGAATTTTTCACTTTTCTTTCGACCCTAGAATCCTATCCCAAGGGCTTAAAAGGAAGTCGTCTCATCCTTTCCACCCAGAGCGATTTCCTGACCTATCTGAAGTCGATTGAATCAAAAAGTTCCTAACCTTCCTTTAAAAAAGGCCCGCTCCCTTTACGAGTCGGGATTCTCCGTTCCTCTGATTCTTGAGCGAAGGGGAGGTCCCCCGCCCTGGGAGCTCTATCAACACGTTTACCCCTTCGGGCCTTATAGTTTTTTCCTCGACAGCCTTGAATACCACCCGCCCGCTCAACGGTATTCCTATCTGGGATGGAATCCTTTTCTCAAAGTTTGCTTCAAAGAGGCAAATCTTCGGATCGAAGGCCAGATCCGCCGCATCCAGCAGACCCCCGATCTCCTTGGCGAGCTTCGCAGGCTTTTTCAGGCAATCAGGGTCGCCCCCGAATTTTCATCGGATTTTTTCACAGGCGGCGCGGTGGGGTATTGGGGTTATGAACTGGCCCAGGTTTTTGACAAGATTTCCCTTCGTCCCAAGGAGGGACCTTCGCTCCCCTCACTTGAGCTTCTTTTCTTCCACGAGCTCGTGGTCTTCGATCACCGGGAAGAAATTTATCGTCTGGTCTCCTGGCTCCTTCCCAAAAAAGGCCTCTCTTTTAACCGGGCCCTGGACGAGGCGAAACAAAGATTGAAGCAGATGGAGGAGGTTTTTCAAGC
>CAZMFE010000099.1:0-4410 GCA_964565495.1 uncultured bacterium | reverse complement strand
CCCTCCCAATCATCTTCGGAAAGCCCATCCTCAATGGAAAAAATCGGATAACGCTCACAAAGCCTTTCGTAAAATTCCACCATCGCCTCGGCGGATTTCACCGGTTTCGCTTCGGCCCGCAAAACATACTTTCCGGGATTTTTGTTTCCGCCGGTCTTATCCTGACCATAGAAACTGGAGCTCGCGGGATCGAGGGCCATCTTGATTTCTTCGCCCGGCTTGTAACCCGCTTTCTTGACCGCGTCCATAATGACATCGAGTGCCTCCTCATTGGAACGAAGGTCCGGTGCAAATCCCCCTTCGTCCCCGACCGCAGTGGAAAGTCTTTTGGCGTGGAGGATTTTTTTGAGTTGATGGAAGACTTCGACGCCCATCCGGAGGGCCTCGGAAAAGCGCTCCGCCCCAAAAGGCATAATCATGAACTCTTGAAGGTCGACATTATTATCCGCATGGACCCCGCCATTTAAGATGTTCATCATGGGAACCGGAAGGAGGTTGGCGGAGGCTCCGCCGAGATAGCGATATAAAGGAAGGCCTTTGGCGCGGGCGGTCGCGTGGGCTGCGGCCAGGGAAACCGCGAGGAGGGCGTTGGCCCCTAATTTCGATTTGTTTTCTGTACCGTCGAGTTGGATCAAAAGCCCATCGAGTGCCTCCTGTTTGGCTGCGTCAAAGCCGATGAGTTTCTTTTGAATCGTCTCATTGACGTTACGGACCGCCTTTAAAACTCCCTTCCCCCCGTAACGCTTCGGATCTCCGTCGCGAAGTTCCACCGCTTCGTGTTCGCCCGTGGAAGCGCCGCTCGGGACCGCGGCTCGGCCAGAGGCTCCCCCTTTCAGACGGACTTCGGCTTCAAGGGTTGGATGGCCCCGCGAGTCGAGGATCTCGTGCGCGTGAATGGATTCAATGACCGTCGACATTTATCCTCCTTCAGTCATTGCGAGGAGTGAACCCCGCTCCACGGCTTGACAGCCGTGGCCTCAAGGTCATTACCCTTCGGGCGAGCGGTACCATTCCTCCCCGCCTTGACAGGCGAGGCTTCCTGTGGAGCGGGGTGAAGCGACGAAGCAATGACAGTGTGCCGAGGTAATATCACAGCCTTACCTTTCCTTCAAGAACCAAATTGATCGCCTCAGGGTAAATCTCATATTCGACCGCATGAATCTTTTTCTCCAGGGATTCGAGCGTATCCTTCTTTTCAACCGGCACCTCCCGCTGAAGGATAATCGGCCCGGTGTCGACCCCCTCGTCGACAAAGTGAACCGTCACCCCCGTCACCTTCTCCTTGGCCTCCCACGCATCGCGGAGGGCGTGAGTCCCCGGAAACTTCGGAAGAAGGGCCGGATGAATGTTGAGGATTTTCCTCCGATGGGCCTGAACAAAAGCCGGACTTAAGATTCGCATAAAGCCGGCGAGGAGGGTGTAATCGATTTTCTTTCGCTCAAGGTGGCGCGCGATTTCCGCCTCAAAGGCCTCTGGGGACGCGAAACGCCTGCGGTCCACCACAAGGCACTCCACATCATATTTCTCAGCCCGCTTGAGGGCATAGGCCTGGGGGTTGTCACTCACGACAAGCGCCACTTCCGCCGGAATCTCTCCCGCCTTCGCTCGCCTGAGGATATTTTCCATATTGCTCCCATTCCCCGAGACAAAAATCGCGAGCCGCTTCATGAAAAAACCTTCTTCCTTCCTTTTCCTGCAACGACAATCACGATTTCGCCAAGCGGTCTTTTCGCCTTCGTCTTTTCAACAAGCTCCTGGAGGCTTCCCCGCACGATTTCTTCGAACTTCTTGGTCAATTCACGGCAAATCGCTGCCTCACGATCTCCCAAGATCTCCCGCATCTCCTCAATCGATTTCATAAGCCGGTGAGGGGATTCGAAGAAGACAAGGGTATGCCGAAGAGAGGCGGCGGCCTCAAGCTCTCTTTTCCGTCGGCTTGATTTGGCCGGCAGGAATCCCCAAAAGGTGAAACGCTCGCTGGCGAGCCCGCTTGCGGCAAGCGCCGTCACAACGGCTGTCGGTCCCGGGACCGCCTCCACCCGGATCCCTTCCCGGATCGCCTCGCGCACCAAAGGAAAACCGGGATCGGAAATCAAAGGGGTCCCTCCGTCTGAAACAAGCGCGACGTGCTTGCCTTCTTTTAACAAAGAAATAATTTCTCGAACCCGCCCCGGTCCTGAATGGTCGTGAAAGGAAATCAAACGCGGTTTTTTCTCAACCCCCCTCCTCTCCTCCCCCCGCCGAGCGGGGGGAAGATTAAGGTGGGGGGCGTAATGTTTCAAAAGCTGTCCGCTCCAGCGGGTATCCTCACAGGCGATGACATCAACCGATTTTAAAATTTCAAGCGCGCGAAGCGTGACGTCTTTGAGATTACCAATGGGGGTAGCAACCAAGTAGAGCATCAGACACTCGTCATTGCGAGGAGGCCGTAGGCCAACGAAGCAATCTCAAGACACGGGGATTGCTTCGGCAACGCTTGGAACACTGCCTCGCAATGACGGTTTAATCATCGATTTCTTTCCAAAACGTAATCGAGGAGGCTCGTCAAACTCCGTTGGCTCGAAGCATCGGGAAAAATCGAAAGCTCGAGGCGCGCCCGGTCCGTAAACTCTCGGGCCCGGCCCATCGCATATTCGAGCGCCCCATATTCGCCCAGAAGATTTTTCAGAAACCCGAATCGCCCCGTATCGAAATCGGCTTTAAAGATTTTGAAAACCTCGCTTTTGGTTGACTCATCCACCAGTTGAATCAGACGGATGAGAGGAAGGGTGAGGACCCCCGCCTCACAATCGGCACCGAGCGTCTTCCCGAATTCGTGCTCCTCACCCATGAAATCAAGACAATCATCGACAATTTGAAAGGCCATTCCGAAAGCAAATCCGAAGCGTTTCAGCGCCTCTACCTTCTCCGCCTCAAGGCGAGCGAGGATGGCTCCCGATTCAATACAACAGCTGATGAGGGAGGCGGTTTTTTTACGAACGATCTCGAAGTATTCTTCCTCCTTGAGATTAAAATTATTTTTTTCCCGGAGTTCGTGAATTTCGCCGTCACAGACGACCCCCGCCGTCTGGAGAAAAAGCGAGGTCACTCGTGGCTCTTCAATGCTGAAGACCGCTCCAATCGCTTTGTCGTGAAGGTAATCCCCCACCAACACCGCCACCTGAGGGTTCCACTTGACGTTGATCGTAGGAATATTCCGCCTGAGATAAGCGGAGTCGATAATGTCATCGTGAATCAAAGTGGCGGAGTGAAAAATCTCAAACGCAGCGGCCAGGCGGAGAAGCTTTTCCTCCCGAGCGGTCGGAAGGTTTCCATGATTCTCCACGGAAGCTCCAAAAAAGGTCAAGGCCGGCCGGAGATACTTCCCTGGACGGGAGAAGAAGTGGCGGATGACTTCGCGTGCGAGTTCATTGGGAGTAGACAAAATATCAAAAATCGACTCTGGAACCTGAGAGAGCCGATGACTGACCGGCGAATAAATTTCTTCGAGGGAAACAGTTTCTCTCATCGAAGCCGTATGATATCAAAAAATTCGATTCAGGACACGTTCGAAGATTCGGGCCACGCGGCCCAAATCCAGCTTGACGTGGGCCGTTGAAATGAAATCCGCCTCAAATTGCGACGGGGCCAAGTAAATTCCTTCGCGTAAAACAGCGTGGAAAAATCGGGCAAACCGGCGCGTGTTGGAATGCTTGGCCGACTCGAAATCGATAACCGGTTTGGAGGTGAAGAAAAGCGTGAACATCGAGCCGATGGCATTCAGCTCGAGAGGCCAATGGAAATATTGAATCCGGTCGCGGAGTTCCTCGCAAAATTCCTCCGATTTGATCTCGAGTTCATTGTAAACCTTCTCCGAGGAAAGTTTCTCAAGCATCCAAAGGGCTGCGATGGTGGCGAGGGGATTTCCTGAAAGAGTCCCCGCCTGATAAACTTCTCCCGCGGGAGCAAGCTCGTTCATTATTTTCGCCTTCCCTCCAAAGGCTGCGATCGGAAGTCCCCCTCCCAGGACCTTTCCGAGACAAGTGAGATCCGCTTCGATTCCAAACCTTTCCTGGGCGCCTCCGAACGCAAGGCGAAATCCGGTAATCACCTCGTCGAAAATGAGAACCGTCCCGTATTTCCGTGTTAACGCCCGAATTTTTTCGAGGTAACCCGGCTTGGGAAGAACAACGCCCATATTGGCTGGAACGGGTTCGAGGATAAAGGCTGCGAGATTCCTTCCCTCTCTTGGAAAAATCCGCTTAAGGGCATCGAAATCATTGAAAGGAGTCGTGAGGGTCAGTTTTGCAAGCTCCTCCGGAACACCCTTCGAATTGGGCCTTCCGAAGGTGGCGCCGCCGGAACCGGCCTTCACGAGAAGGGAATCGACATGGCCGTGATAGCCCCCTTCGATTTTGAGAATTTTTTTTC
>CAZMFE010000098.1:0-4431 GCA_964565495.1 uncultured bacterium | reverse complement strand
CGGCTCCTTCAATCGAATTTTCAATCGGGATGACGCCGTAATCTGAGCGTTTTTGGTCGACCTCTTGGAAGACTTCCGAAATCGTTGAGGCCGGGAGGTAACTGACGCTCGCCCCAAATTTAGAAATTGAGGCCAAATGGGTAAAGGTGGCCTCCGGACCGAGGTAGGCGATCGTAAGCGGCCGCTCCAAGGCAAGCGCCGCAGACATCACTTCTCGGTAAATTGATTTGAGGGCCTCCTTGGGGAGCGGTCCCCTGGCGATCTCCTGAATCTTTTGGTAGATCTCCGTTTCCCGGTCCGGGGCATACGTCGCCTGGCCTTCCTTGGACTTAAGTTTTCCGATCTCAAGGACCAATTGGGTTCGGTCATTCAAAAGCTGGATGATCTTTCGATCCAGCTCGTCAATTTTCTGCCGTAGGTGTTTTAGATCCATCGTCGATCCATTCTTCCTTCTTCACCGCCCGCTCCACCAACGTTTTGATCTCCCCGATCGGGGGAAGGCCAGTCAAGGATTTGAGTCCGAAATGCTCTAAAAATTTCTCCGTGGTCCCGTAAAGAAAAGGCCTCCCCGCCACCTCTTTTTTCCCTACAATTTTAATGAATCCCCTCTCGAGCAGGGTGGAAAGGACGCCCGAAATATCCACCCCCCTCAGCTCCTCGATCTCAGCCCGCGTGACCGGCTGTTTATAGGCCAAGATGGCCAGGGTCTCAAGGGCGGAGCGGCTCGCTTGACGGGCTTTTCTTTGAAGCTCAAACCGCGCGAGCCAGGGGGCATACTCCTTACGAGTCACGATCTCGAAACCCCCCGCGATTTCCACCAGTTCGAAACTTCGTCCTTCGCGACAGTATTCCTCCTGAAGTTCGCGGGTCAGCGCTTCGATTTCTTTGACGGATAACCCTCCCACCATCCTCTGGATTTCTTTGGTCGTGAGGGGTTTGGCCGTGGCGAAAAGGAGTGCTTCCAAGATACGTTTTGGACTGACTTCACCCCCCACCCCCCTCCCCCCTTCCAGGGGAGAGGAGAGGGAGGAAAGGAGGGAAGGAGGGCTCACCGCCAATTTGCCCGCCAAATCCGCCTCAATTTGCGCCTCGAGCTCCTCTCGAAGCGCTTTGAGTTTGGCTTCGCGCTCTTTTTCTTTCAGCTTAGAATCAGGCACGATTTTGGGTCCTTTCAATTAAAATTTCGCCAAACACCTTTTCTTGAAACACCCGCGCCAATTTGAGACGGGTGACTTCAAGAAGCGCCAAGAAGGTCGCAATGAGTTCGTTGCGGCCCCAAGGTCTCGGAAAAAGACTCAGGAAGGAGAACCGAGTTTCCTCGGCCAGTCTCCGCTTGATCTGGTCCATCTTCTCCTCCATCGAAATCTGTTCCCCATAAACCTCATGAACCATTTCTTTCGAAGCCTTCGCCAAGACCTGATGAAAGGCTTGGAGGAGGTCATAGAGGTCGGCACTAAAGGTATCGATTCCCGCCTCCTCTGGACTCAGTTCCTCGAGGTAATAATCCGCGATCTGGCGAGTGAATCTCTTTCCGCGTTCCGATTCCAGAATGCCGAGTTCCTGGGCCGCCTGTTTGAAGGCTTGATATTCGAGGAGCTTCTCAATCAGAACGGCGCGCGGATCGGGCCCTTCCTCTTCCTCGTCCTCCTCATCCGGCGGCAGGAGCATCTTGGACTTGATATAAAGGAGGGTCGCCGCCATCACGAGGAAATCCCCGGCGATCTCGAGATTGAGCTCGCGCCTCTGATTCAAATACTCAAGGTACTGCTGGGCAATCACCGAGACCTGGATATCCTTAATATCCATCTCATTCTTCTGAATGAGATCGAGCAACAGATCCAGCGGCCCTTCATAAACCGGCAATTTTACTTTCATCGGTTCAGTCATATTAAAACTCCTGAAGTACCATAATCACAGTAGTCCTGCAGCTTGTTTGGCTTCGCGCATGGTTTGCTGGGCGATTCGGCGGGCCCGTTTGGAGCCCTCTTCGAGAATCTTTTTCACTTCGTCCTTGCGTTTCTCCCAATCTTTACGTTTCTCATAAATCGGTTTCATGAAGGCCTTCAAATAGCCTCCCATCTCCTGTTTGCATTCCACGCAGCCGCGAAGGGCATTGCGGCATTCGTGGGCGACCTTATCCACGTTGGGATTCTTCAATAAATTATGATAAAAATAGACCGGACAAACCTCAGGATGACCTTTATCTTCCCGGCGCTTGCGCGCAGGGTCGGTGACCATCTCGGCTACCTTTTTATCGACACTTTCAGGGCTATCTGAAAGTTCGATCGTATTCCCGTAACTTTTCGACATCTTCCGGCCGTCGATTCCGGGAAGCTTCGGCGCCTGAGTCAAAATCGCTTCGGGTTCGGGAAAAACCGCCTTAAAAAGATGGTTAAACCGCCGGGCAATTTCGCGCGTCAGTTCCAGATGGGCAAGCTGATCTTCTCCCACCGGCACCTTCTCGGCTTTATATAATAAGATATCCGCCGCCTGAAGCACCGGATAACCGAGAAATCCGTGAGTGTAGAGATCTTTCCCCGTTATCTCGCGGAGCTGCTCCTTATAAGTGGGGTTTCTCTCAAGCCAACCCAGAGGGGTAATCATTCCCAAAAGAAGCGCCATCTCCGCATGTTCCGGGACTTCGCTTTGGACGAAAATCGTACATTTTTTAGGGTCGAGCCCGCTTGCCAAATAATCGATCGCCACTTCGATGACATTCGCCCGAATCGAAACGGGAGATTCATATTCCGTGGTGAGCGCATGCCAGTCGGCGATCATAAAAAAGGCCTCTTCCCCTTCCAATTTTTTGAAGTTCTCCAAGGCTCCGAAGAGGTTTCCCAAATGAAGCTTCCCCGTCGGCCGTGTGCCGCTTAAGACTCTAGCCATCTTGAAATGAAATCTCCAGGAGTCAGAATTCGTGTTTTTCCTTGCTTCGCAAGGACTTGAGCAGTTAAAAAATGCCTTCGATCAAGCGTCACCAGAAAATCCACTTGAGCCTCTAAAGCCGCCCCTAATACTACCGTATCTTTCGGATGAATCAAAGCTTCGTAATGGCTGAGTCCGGCTTCTGTTGGAGGAGGAAGAATTTCGATTTTTGTCTCGTTTAAGAATCGACGAAATGATTTGATTGCTTTGAGAGGGGCCTTGAGTCGAAGGTTTCGGTCCGCCTCCCGTAAAACGATTCGATTTGCAAGAAGTCGAACCTTCTTACGGCGAACCAACTCAAGAATGAAAGCGGAACCCCCTTTGGGAGAGACAAAGCCCGCAACGTAGACGTTCGCGTCGAGGAAGATCCGGATCATTCATCCAAAAGTAATTTGCGAGCCTGCTTCATCGTTTTAGGGTCCACTTTATCTTCCTTCAAAAATTCTTCCATTCGCTCTTTGGTATATTCTTCAATAAACGGTTCCTCTTGAAGTTCGGCCTGAATTTTCTCGAAGGATTCGATGTCAAGTAACACAATCATGGGGCGACCATTTCTTTTGACAATATAAGGTTCCCTTCGGTAACGGACCTCCTCCATAATTTCGCCGAACCGGTTGCGTAACTCCAAGGCGCTGATTTCTTTGGACATGTTCCTCTCTCCTTTCTAAATAAATATACTCTATAGAGTATAGATTGTCAATACTATATATGCTTTAGGCGGCCGTCTCGAGCTGACGCTGTCTCGTTAGGCTAGAGAGGTAGGCCTCGGCAAGAACCCCTCCTCGCGAATTGAAAGGAATCGAGATGGGAGAAAGGGTGTCTGAATAAAACCGCATTGTCAGAATCTCTTCGTCAAACTTTCCTAGAAGATTCCTCGGGAGGTTATCACTCACCAGCTTCAACATAGCCAGCCGGTCGCTCGGATGCCATGGCATACTGAAGACAAAGCCCTCTCGCGCCGCCGCCCCGCGAAAGCTTTCCAATTGAATGAAGCCCGGAGGAAAGACCAGAATCGGAATGGAATCGAGCCGTTCGGAGAAAATCTTTTGAAGCTGTTCCAGTGAAGGAAACTCCCCTGCGGATTCTTCCAGACGTACGGTCACGCCCGGAACCCTCACCTTCGCATAGCGTTCGTAAGCATGTAATTTTGATCGGGCCGGTGCCATCACCACCACCCGGCTCCCTAGGGGGAGTTCCATCGCTTCTAGATCCACCTGAGGAACGTTTCTGCCGTCACTCACTAAGACCACGGCACGAGGCGTTTCAGAAGGACTCGCCGGCGACTTGATTCTGGGGTCACGTAACTGATCTTGATAATTTAAAAGCTCGAGCCTCTGGGCTCGAGAGAGATTCGCCCCGAGACTTGCCCCCTCCGAGCCAACGATTCCAAACAAGTTCAGCTTAATCAACGGTAAGAAAGGTGCCAATCCCGGAACAACGGCAAAACCGATTCGGAACGATACCAATTCAATGACTCCTATGGACGCTTCCAATCTTTCCCAGACC
>CAZMFE010000097.1:0-4472 GCA_964565495.1 uncultured bacterium | reverse complement strand
TCGTCCTTCGAAAACCCTTCTTTGAAAGGGTCGTCACGATTGGGGGAGAGTGTGTGGCGCAGCCTCAGAATTTCTGGCTTCGGATCGGGACCCTGGCGGAAGATGCGGTCAAGTTCGCTCGGGGATTTCTCCGCCCGCCCGCAAAAGTCATTTTGGGAGGACCGATGACCGGAACCGCTGTGAGCACCCTTGAGGTCCCGATCTTAAAGGGGACCCCTGGAATTTTGGGCCTCCCGCGAGAGGTCGCAAAGCCGGAGACGGTTGAACCCTGCATTCGTTGCAGCCGTTGTGTCGAGAGTTGTCCGGTTTCGATCTCCCCGGTGATGATTACCCTTGCTGCGGAGAAAGATCTCTTTGGCATCGCTCAAGATTATGGCGCTTCCTTTTGTATTGAATGTGGCAACTGTTCCTATGTCTGTCCCTCGAAACGCCCGATGGTGGAGCTGATTCAGTACGCGAATGCTAGCGAACTCTAAACGGCCCCATATCCGGGCGGAGGGCTCAGTCCCACAGAGGATGTGGACCTCGGTTTTATCCCTCCTGCCCGCCCTTCTTCTCAGCCTCATTTTTTTAAGGGCTCAGGCCTTTCGAATTCTTGTCGTCGCGGTCTCCTCAGCCGTTCTTGCGGAGATGGGAGTCCGAAGGCTTTTTAGGAAAAGAGCGACTCTTTATGACGCGAGCGGAGTCTTGACCGCCCTCCTTTTGGCTCTGCTTCTCCCCTCCCCCCTTCCTTCTTGGAAGGTGGCCCTCGGTTCGGCCTTCGCGATTATTTTTGGAAAGGAGATTTTTGGAGGATTGGGGCAAAACCCTTTCAACCCTGCCCTTGTGGGACTCGCTTTTCTCTTAAGCGTCTTTCCGGCTTCGATGACCCCTTTTTCAGATCTCTTTGAAGGGGCGAATCCGGCCCCTCTCGCCGGGGCCTTCCTCGTGAGCGGTGCGATCCTCCTTGGCACCCGACTCATCCGCTGGGAAACACCCCTCCTTTACCTCGGGGGGGCCTTGGGATTGACGGCGGCCCGAGGAGCAGCCGTTCAGGAGATTTTTTTCTCAGGGCCTGCGCTCCTTGCCGCTTTTTTCCTGGTTACGGACCCCGTGACTACGCCCCTGACGCGGTTGGGAGAACGCTGGTTCGCCTTGGGTTCTGGACTCTTGACCGCAGCGATCTGCCCCTGGACGAGCCTGGGGGAGGGGGTGACTTATGGAATTCTTCTCATGAACGCCTTGAATCCTTGGTTCGATCGTTGGTTTCGTCCCCGGAGAGCTCGAGGGTGAAGAAGTGGCGCGAGGCCGGCCTCGAATTCTTCCGATGGGCGGGATTTCTTCTCTTTTTGGCGCTTCTTTTAACCCTCCTCGAGCTTTTCCGGCGATGAATCCCGTTACACCCTTCGTTACCTGGTTATGTCTGTCGAGAGCCCCTCTGGGGGTGTAACGGGATGAATCAAATTTTTCTCCGGGCGTTTTTAGCGAGTCTTCCCCTCCTGGGTCTTGTTAGAAGCGCGGGGGGGGGCTTGGCGTATGGGGCGGTCGGCGGAAGCCTGCTTTTGGCCGCCACCGTGATCTTCCTCGGGATCCGATCGGCCCTTCCTCCGGCGGTCCATCGGATTAGTTTTTTCCTCCTCCTTTTTGTGATGACCGTTATCTTGGGGGAAATTTTTTCGCTTTCCGCGCTCCTGGGGGTCGGCCTCTCGTTCCTCGCCCTGCCCGATCTTTTCCGCAAGCGTGGGAATTGGAAGAGAACCACGATGAAAACACTGGGGGCAGGTTTCTTCTTCTGGGCCTTCTTAACTGGCCAGGGGATCGTCACAGACTTCGCACGGTTGACGGGAAGCGTCGGATTTTTCCAACTCCCCGCGGGAAGCTTTCTTCTGGCTGGCCTTATCTTTGGCTTCCTCCCCCTCCAGAGGATTCCAAGATGAATGCGTGGTTTTACCTCTCGTTTGGTTTTGGTTTCCTTTTTAGTTGGCTTCGGAAGGAGAACCCGAGAGGTCTCGGGTCGCAAGAGATCCGAGAGATTTGGCTCGAGACTTTTTGTCTTACGGCAGCGGTGGGGACCCTGGTCCTCCTCCACGGCCTTTTGACTTTCCTTATTTGGGGACCGAGCGGGCGAAGCGATCTCGGGATGGTTTCGCTCTTTCTGGGGGCCTTTCTCATTGATGAAGGGATGGGGCGCCTCGCAAGGAGAGGGAGGGGAAAGGAGAGAATCAGAATCGTGGCGAGCCGATCCTTTTTGGCCCTGGTGGGATTTTCCCTCTGGATGGTGGATGAAGGGGGAGGATCTTCCCCCCCGGAACGCTTTCTTTGGGGTCTCGGACTCCCCCTCGGGATGGGGCTCTTTGAGTGGCTCCTTGCCGGGCTTCGGGAACGGGTGAAGCTTTCCCATCTCCCCCCCGTTTTAGAGGGGACCCCGATCCTTTTTTGGCTCGCCATGCTCCTTTCCCTCGCTTTGGGGGGACTGGCAGGAGGTGCGGCAAGCCAGTTGTAAAATGCCGGCCATGAGTTACACTTAAAGAAATGGCAATTTTTTCACTCGTTGAGCAGGCGCTCGAGAAGGGGGCTTCGGACATCCACCTTTCTGTGGGACGGCCTGTGACGTATCGGATCCACGGAGAACTCGTTTCTCTTGACCCCAAACCGCTCGTGCCTCAGGAGACGGAGGCGTTTGTCGGTGAAATTACGACCGAAGAGCAGAGGAAGAGAATCGAAGCCGTCGGCGGTGTTGATTTCGGCTTTTCCTTTAAGGATCAAGCCCGCATCCGCGCGTCCTGTTTCAAAGAAAGAGGAAATTATGGCGTCGCCCTTCGGCCCCTTCCGAGCCGCTTTTTCACTTTCGAGGAGATCGGTCTTTATGAGAAGGTCATTGAGCTTTTGCAACGACCCCGCGGACTCATTCTTATTACCGGTCCGACCGGTTCCGGGAAAACAACGACCCTGGCCACCATGCTCAATTACATCAATGAAAATTTTCCAAAGCACATCGTCACGATTGAGGACCCGATTGAATTTATTCACCCTCATAAAAAGGCACTCGTCACCCAGCGCGAAGTGGGCGTGGATGTGTCCGATTTCTCAGAGGCCGTGGTGAGGGGATTGCGTCAGGATCCGGACGTCTTTCTCGTTGGAGAAATGCGGGACCTCGCCACGATGGAAGCGGCGATCCGCGCTGCGGAGACGGGCCACCTCGTTTTCGCCACCCTTCACACCACAGGGGCAGCCCGGACCGTCGACCGAATCATCGATGTCTTCCCGTCGCACCAACAGCCGCAAGTTCGAGTCCAACTGGCCTCGATGCTGGTCGCCGTCATCTCCCAAGCCCTCCTACCTCGGAGGGACGGGACCGGGCGGGTGGCTGCCTTTGAGATTATGATTGCCACGCCGGCCATTCGGAATCTGATTCGGGAAGGAAAAACCTATCAAATCGTATCAGAGATCCAGACCGGGATCCGTTTCGGGATGAAACTGTTGGATGATCACCTTCGGGAGCTCTATGAACAGGATCTCATTACTTACGACGCCATGGTCCAGGCGGCCTACGAGCCGAAGGAGCTTTCCGAGAAGATCGTTCGGACGATGGGGACCGGGAAACGGGGAAAGTAGGATTCGACCCCTCGGATTTTCAGGTTGCAAGGCGACGCCGTTTCAGTTATCATTGAGTCAGCCTGAAGGACTAAAAGGTTACGCGTGGGACAATCCCTTCTTTAAAATCCTAAATCCTTAAACTCAAGATCAATCCTAGTGACCGAAATTTAGGGAGCGAAGCTCCGAAACCTTGTCAGATTCACCGAAACCTTCGCCGAGAAAGGCTCGGCTTTTTTTGATCGACGGCAACTCCTTTTGTTACCGGGCGTTCTACGCCATTCGTTCCCTCTCGACCTCTCGGGGGGAGGCCACGAATGCGATCTATGGCTTTGTGACGATGCTTCGGAAGCTGGTGAACGAGGAAAAGCCGGAATACCTGGGCGTCTGCTTCGACCGGAAGGAACCGACCTTTCGCCATGAACGATTTAAAGAATACAAGGCTCACCGAAAACCGATGCCCGAGGAATTGGTGGAACAGATCCCTCCCATCAAGGAATTTATTCATGCCTACGGGATTTCTCTTTTCGAGAGGGCCGGTTATGAGGCAGACGACCTCATTGGGACGCTGGCTCGAAAAGCAGAAAAGGAAGGGTTTGAAGTTTCTATTGTCACCGGTGACAAGGATATGTTACAGCTCGTCGACGATTCAGTTCGGATTTATAACACCCACAAGGAAGGCCTGATTTATGATGCCCAAAAAGTGCGGGAGCGTTTCGAGGGGCTCGGGCCTGAGAAGGTGGTGGAGGTGATGGCGCTCGCGGGGGATGCTTCCGATAACATTCCGGGGGTCCCCGGAATTGGCGAGAAGACAGCGATCCGGCTGATTCAGGAATTTGGTTCGGTGGAGCGCCTTTACCAGAATCTCGGCGCCTTAAAACCCAAACCGATCGCCCAGA
>CAZMFE010000096.1:0-4548 GCA_964565495.1 uncultured bacterium | reverse complement strand
GAAAAGTTAAAAGTCACCGACACGGAGATTATCCTCTCCCTGGCGGACGGGAGAAAACTGGAAGTTCCTCTGGCTTGGTTCCCGAAGCTACTTGAGGCCACTCCCCGTCAAAGGAACCATTATCGTCTCATTGGGAATGGAATCGGAATTCATTGGCCCGATATTGACGAAGACTTGTCTGTGAGTGGTTTCCTGGCCGCTCATTAAGAAGCGGAGGGCAAAAGAAGCGTCCCTGATTGACCAAACCAAGCTTTCCTACGATCCCGAGGGGGATGTCCTTTATATCTCCTTCGGAGACCCCCCGCCTGCAGAAATTCCACTCGATAACAAAAAATAGCATTCTATAGAAGGGTTTCTTCGCCGCTCCCCTTCATTGCCTTTGAGACGTTCGGGAATCGGAGGGTTCGAATTCTTTCAAAAATCCTTTTACCCCGAGTCCGCGGATCCAATCGAGGGTGACCCATGATCTCGCGCAGAACGGCATCGTCTAAGATCTCCTTCAGCTCGGTTTTCTTTATCTTCTTTAAGTCGGAGAGCCATTCCAAAACTCGAATCGATTGATTCGTCGTAAAATGGGCGTCCCGAAAGAGGGCGAGATCGTCTTTCTCAGGTAACCGCATCTTTCCACTGCCTCTCAAGTTCAAGCGGTGATGTCTTCAATGCCTCCTTAATCACATCAAGGGTGTCTTTCCCCTCCCCGTAAAGCTCGAGCATCGTCTTGATCCGAAACCTCCCATACCGTTCCGCCAGGTAATGGACAAGCTGATAGGATTCGTCGTAAAAAAGTTTGACCTCGAGGGGATCCATCTTTTCATCGAGGCGTTTTTTCTCAAAAAGTTCAGGCAGAGGGATGAGGGTGTTCAAACGGAGGGCGGCTTGAAACACCTCGAGATCGGGCGGTTCCACTTTTGATTCCTCGTAGACCGCGAGGCCCTCGTTGAGCCACATGGGACACCGGCCTCGGCTGATCTCCCCCACAAACGCATGGGTCAGCTCGTGGCGCATGATTTTTTCAATCTCTTTGGGGGCGAATCCTTTTTTGTAGGCGGGGAGACGGATCTTGCCATCGTAAATCCCCCCGGACCAGTGAGGGGCCCCGCTTAATTCCCGATATTCTTTCTCGTCATAAAGAAGAACGACGACTTTATGTTTGAAAAAATAGCCGAGGTCCTGGCCGACCTCTCGATAGGCATTTCCCAGATGCTCTCGAAGTTCAAACCCTTCCAGCCCTTTCTCTTCTCCCCCATATTTGATGAGGAAATGTTCCCCCTGGTAGGTCGCTAAGCCAGACTCCACGACCCTTTCCTTTTCAATTCTTAGAATTTTTTCCTTCAGCTCTTTGCGGGGTCTCAAACGTAAGGCCTCTTGATAGTGTTCTTTTGCTTCATCGAGCTTTTGCTCGTAATAATCAATGTCGCCTAAGAGTTCCAGGGCGAAAGGATTCTTGGCATCGTAGGAAAGTGAATCTTGGAGGACTTGGCGAGCCAGTTCGTATTCCTTTTTCCGATAAAACTCAACGGCCTGGTTGTAAAGGTCAATCGCAAAAGGGGTCTTGACCGCCCCGGTGTCTTTGAAATCCCCCAAGAAATAACTGAGAATTTCGGTGCGGCCCCGTGCCTCCATCGCCTTCCGCGCCGCCGCTTCTTCGGATTCTTGCTTTTCCGAAAATCCGGTCGTCGGCAAGAAACAAAAAAGAATAAAGAGGGAAGCAGTCATTGCGAGGCCCCGCCACAAGGCTTGGCGGGTCCGCCACGCCCTTTGGCGGAAGCGTTCCAAATGATGCAATGACGGATTAGTACAGAATCGTCCCCCATTTTGTGATTTGGGATTGGTCATTTGTAATTTCTCGCCATCTGAATACGCTTGGAAATCGGCGGGTGAGTGTAAAACCACCACTCGATCAGGAGATGAGGCTCGGGATCCGCAAGATTAATCTGAGCAAGTTTTTCCATGGCGGGAATAAATCCAGCCGGACCCGTTGCCTTCAGCGAAAACCGATCCGCCTCGCGCTCTCTCCACCGGGAATAAGCATTGCCGAGCGGCGTGAGGAGAATCGCGAAAAGATAAAAGAGGAGGTAAAGGAGGGGAAAGGCTGCCAAATCTTCTGCGCCTGCGTATCCTAAAGCGGGGACCAGCTTCTTTAGGAAATGAGAAGCCAACGCAAAGCCAATGAAAGAACAAACAAAATTGAAAGCGAGATGGTGCCAGATATCTTTGTGTTTGAAGTGGCCCAGTTCGTGGGCCACCACACTTTCGATCTCCTCCACGGTAAATTTCTCAATCAAAGTATCGCTCAGGACGAGCCGCTTGGTGCGTCCCAGTCCTGCAAACATGGCATTCGCCTTCTTGGTCGTCTTACTCAGATTGAGCGAATAGACGTTCTCCAAGGGGAGACCAAAACGCTTGACCAGCTCGCAGATCCTTTTTCTCAGGGCCTCATTCTCCACCCGGCTGTAACGATAGAACAAAGGCACAATTAAAATAGGGAAAAGCTGACCCAGGAGGTAACTCATCCCTGCAAAGCCAAGCCACGCTCCTATCCACCAACGGGCGGGGAATCGCCGTATCAGAAAGTAAAGTCCAAGGACCAAGAAAAGGGAAAGACTGAAGGAGAGGACCGATTTCTTAAAGAATTCAACTCCCCAGCCTTTGAGGTCCTGATTGGAAAGTCCATAGGTCTTTTCGAGGAAGTAGCTCGAATAAAGCGCCAGGAATAAATCAAAAACCCAAAGGGAGAGAAAGAAAAACGCGTAATAGGCCGCGGCCTGAAGGTAAAACTCGCTTGAGGCGGCCTGGGCCCACTGTTTGAAGAGGAGCGCCATTCCCGTTCCGATCAACGCGATCAATAAAATCAGCTCAAGACCGAGGTGAAAGAGGGCGGTGAAATATTTCCTTCGTTGATAGGCCTTCGCCTGAGAAAAAGGGGGCAGGCTGCTTTTTTCATAAAAGCAGCCCATCCCCTTTTTCGGCTGCCTGAAATTCAGCCAAAGGCACAAGAGAAATCCGCCCCACACTGCAGAACAAATCAAAAGCATAAAAAAGAACGATCCCGGCTTCATCGCGAAGCCTCGATTCGCTGGAACATCCTCCGGTTCAAAAGAAGGAGGACCCCGAGAAGAATCCCCCACTGCGCGAGGCAGGTTCCCACGCTGGTCACCCCGAAAGGATTCCACCATCCCGACGGGTCCAACTGGATCGCCCGGTAGAACCACCATGCAACCAGCGAGAGGAATTCCATTGGGATCAGCCAAAAGATCAGGGCCTTGAACACCCAACGATGGAACGAAGAGCGGAGAGGCACAAACTCGCGATCGAAACGTTCGATCCCGATGTGACGAATAATCACCGTGAAGAAAAATCCGCTTAAAAGGAGCCCAATGCCCCAAACCCAGTCTTGGTTGTCCATAAATTTGAAATTCACCGCCGAGGGGATTCCCAGGAGGGCGGCGACGAGTCCAATGAGCCCAACCGCCCCCGTTCTTGGAACTCCCAGTTCCGTGAGAAAGTAACCGCCGAGTTCAAACATTGAAATCAACGAGGCGAAGGCAGCGAAAAAAAGGGACATGAAAAAAAGAATCGCCAGGATTCTTCCGGCCGGCATTTGTTCGAAAAGGCTGGGAAGGGAAATAAAGGTGAGTCCCGTGTTTCCCGTCTCCATTAAGGAAAGGACTTCCTGGAAGGGAAGGAAGGAAAAAAGGGTGGGGATAATGGCCAGACCGGCGATAATCTCCCCGGCGTTATTCCCCAAGCCTGTGGTAAAGGGGGTCAGGACAGGGTCGTCGTGCGAACGCGAGTAGGAGGCGTAAATCAGGGCCAGTCCCCAGCCCGCCCCGGTCGACCACGCCGATTGCGTCAACGCCTCAAGCCAGACCCTATAGTCACGGAGTTTCCCGAAGTCGGTGTTGAAGACAAAATCGACTCCCTGAAGCCCGCCGGGGAGCGTGACCGCGATGACGGCCAGCACCATCAAGGCTAAGAAAAGAGCCGGGATCATCACCGAGTTGACAAGCTCGATCCCCTTCTGGATTCCCCTCGCGACCACGAGGACGGAAAGTCCTGTGGCCACGACGTGAAAGAAAACGACAAGAGGGGGTGAGTGGGAAAATCCATCCCAGAAGGCCTTGGTTTCAGACGCGAGAAGCGTCCCTGTGATCGCCGAGACAAAGTAATAGAGACACCAACCCGTGACGACACTGTAATAGAACATGATGGCCAGGGTACACAAAACGACAAATGCCCCGAGCCAAGTGTATTTTCCTTCGCTCAAAAAGCCAAAGCAGGACAGAACTCCTCGCCTCAGCTTTTGACCCAATGCAAATTCAACAACCAAAAGGGGGATCGACCAGAGAAAAAGAAACAGAAACCAAGGAATGAGAAAAGCGCCGCCTCCATTTTGAGCCATCACGCGGGGAAAGCGCCAGATATTCCCCGTTCCCACGGCCATCCCGAGGAGAGAGACAATCAGTCCAAAACGCGTCCGAAACGTCTCCGAACTGGGGTCAGGCCTTGACATTTGACAACCTTTGACTCCCTTCTGTCCTCATTCTC
>CAZMFE010000095.1:0-4649 GCA_964565495.1 uncultured bacterium | reverse complement strand
CATTGGACGTGTGACGCATTACTTTCCGAAGGCAGAGGCGACCGCCGTCGTGATCGAACGCGACGGGATTCGGCCCGGGGACGTCCTTTATTTCAAAGGGCATACCACGCGTTTTAAGCAAAAGGTCGAATCTCTCCAGATTAATCATCAGCCCGTCTCCGAAGCCTCCCCCGGTGAAGAGGTAGGAATCCAAGTCAAGGCGAGAACTCGCGAACACGATTTGGTGTTTAAACTCTAGCCAGCGTGAAGCCCCTCTCGCTTCGGCTCATCGAGGGCGATTTGACCGAACTCGCCGTGGACGCGATCGTCAACCCGGCCAACTCCTACGGGGTCATGGGAGGGGGTGTGGCAGGGGTGATCCGGAAAAAGGGGGGGTCGGAGATTGAAAAGGAGGCGGTCGCCCAGGCGCCGATAGCGATCGGAAAGGCGGTCGTGACGCAGGCAGGCGCCCTTCCTTGTAAGTTAGTCATTCATGCTCCCACCATGACACGTCCTGCCGAAGCAACCAGTGCTGAACAGGTGAAGAAAGCAACTCGAGCGGCTCTGGAATGTGCTGACGAGCAGGGCCTCAAACAGGTCGCGTTCCCGGGGATGGGGACGGGGGTGGGGCGAGTCAATCCGGACACTGCGGCTCAAGCCATGGTGGAAGTCGCGCGATCGTTCCAGCCCAAAAGTGTTCAAGAAGTCATCTTCGTCGCTTATGGACAGAAATTAAAAGAGGCTTTCCAAAAAGCCCTTCGAGCCGCCTCCTCGCATGCCTAGGTCTCCCGCCGGGGATTTCAGTTTTCCAATCTCCCAGATCCGCGCCGGCCTTTATTCCGACAAGTATTTTGTACGCAGTCAGACCCTGCTAAAAAGGGAAAATCACCACCCTCAAGTGGTCATGCAGGTGTTTTGTAAGAAAGAGGCCCTCCTTTGCGGGGTGAAGGAGGCAGTGGCTTGCCTGAAGCGCGGGAGTCCTGCCCCCCGGAGTTTTAAAATCTATGCCCTGAGGGAGGGCGAGCGGATAAAGCCTTGGGAAACGGTGATGCACATCGTGGGAGATTACACGGCGTTTGTTCATCTGGAAACCGTGTACCTGGGAATCTTGACCCGGCGAACCTCTGTCGCCACGGCCGTCCGGCGGGTCGTTGAAGCGTGTGGAGGAAAGCCTGTTTTTTTCTTCTCAGCCCGGTTTGATCACTTTCTCAACCAAGCCGGTGACGGTTATGCCGCAAAGATCGGGGGAGTCCGCGGGGTCTCCACGGATGCAAACACACGGTGGCTTCGCCGAGAGGAGGCCTTCGGGACCATCCCTCACGGGTTGATCGCTGCTTATGGAGGGAATACGGTTAAAGCGAGTGTTGTTTTTGACCGTTATATGCCACAATCGATTAAACGGATCGTGTTGGTCGATTTCGATAATGATTGTGTCCGGACTTCACTGGCTGTGGCTCGAGCCTTGGGGAGAAGGCTCTGGGGGGTTCGTTTAGACACGGCCAAGGAGATCCGTGACCGATCCGTGAAGGGGAGGGGGAGCGAGTCCTTCGGCGTCTCGCCGGAACTCGTCAGGAACGTCCGACGAGCTCTGGATCAGGAGGGGTACCGATGGGTCCGAATCATTGTCAGCGGAGGATTTGATGCAGATCGAATTCGGGAGTTTGTCCGCCGGCGAGCCCCCTTTGATGCGGTGGGAATTGGGAGTGCCTTTTTTCACGAACGGATCGAATTTACCGCGGACATTGTAAAGGTCAATGATAGACCGTGTGCAAAAGTGGGACGCCGTTTCCGCGGCAATTCCCGCTTAAAGCGGGTGGGGTAGGGGCCTAACCGATGTCACGAGAATTCTTGAGAACCTGGCAACAATTTGATCTTGAGGAGGTCGAAAAGCATCTCCTGATCCTGGGAGATCTGACCGGCGATTGCGCCGCCTGCCGGGAACTTGGAATTCGCTACCAAGAAGCGAAGGAGTGTCCCCGTTGCAAAACAACCTTTAAATACGTAACGAGCCGGCGGCTTGAAACCCATCCCGGCGAGCGCTTCCAGCTCGCCTCGCGCCTGCGAGAAAGGCGCCCTGACCTCGTTTTTATCGATTACGAGGATTACAAACGAACGCTCGGACGCAAGAAGGCTCGAGAATTCTTCCAAAAGTAATGTTTTGAAAAGTCTCCCAGCTCCTCCTCTGGATCGTTCCCTCGCCCTCCTTGCGTGTCTCGTTTACTTTGTCCAGGGGGCTCTCGCCCTCGCCGGGATCGCCCTCCCCTTATTTCTTCGAGGGAAGGGCTGGGGGATCTCGGAAATTGCCACCTTCGCTTTTCTCGTCGGTCTGCCCTGGTCTCTGAAGCTTCTTTACGGGGCCGTCTCTGACGGGATTCCCCTTAGAGGACTCCGCCGAAAACCCTACGTGATCCTTGCCTCGTTTCTTTCTGCCGTTTCTTGGGCCGGCTTCGCCTGGCTTCCCCAGGGAAAAGGTTTTCTTTTCCTTTTCGCGACGACGGCCAATATCGGGTTCGCACTCACCGATGTGGTGACCGATGCCTTGATTGTTGAAAATTCTACGGATTCAAACGCACAGGTTTACCAAAGCTTGGCGTGGGGCTTTCGAAGTTTCGGTGCGGTTCTGGGGGGTGTCTCAGGCGGATGGCTCGCGGGGCATCTTCCCTACCGGTGGATTTTTGGACTCACAGCCGTCCTCCCAATGATGACTCTCGTGGGGGGGCTTTTGATTCACGAGATTCCCCAAGAGAGGGGAGGCCAGAGGCCTCAGTTTCTCAGGCCTCTTGTTGAGAGTCTCGGAGCGCTGGGGGGAGGAGATTTAAAGTGGTTCTCGCTTCTCCTCATCGTTTCCTCTCTTTCGGCATCCTTTAGCACCCCCTTCTTTTTCTTCTTGAAGGAAGGATTAAAATTTAATGAAACCTTTCTGGGATCTCTCGCGAGCCTCACTTGGTTAGGAGCGATCCTCGGCTGTTTCGCTTATGGCAGACTTTTGAGAAACATTTCGGTCAAGAGGATGCTCCGATGGGCGATTTGGCTGAATTTCGTTAACGTGCTCGCGACCACTCTCGTCAAGAATTGGTGGGGTGCGGTCGCCTTGTCTTTCCTCGGAGGAATTCTGGGCTACCTCAGTCTCCTTCCTTTTCTGGCTGCTGCGGCCATGTTGTCTCGTCGCCCAGGGATCGAAGGTTCGCTCTTTGCCCTCCTCATGAGCGTCAACAACCTCGCCCAATTGGTCTGGACTTTTATCGGAGGTAAGTTCTTTGATATAATTGGGTTGGCCCCTTTGATCTTTTTAAGTGCAGGAATCGGATTGAGCGGATTATTTTTCGTTGCCCGATTAAAAACCGTAGGAGACTGACACATGCTTGCCGAATTCAGCGTCACGCCGGTTGGAGCAGGAGCCCATTTGAGTAAACAGATTGCGAAAGCGATCAGAGTGGTTAAAGAAAGCGGACTCGATTACCAGCTGACGGCACTGGGGACCCTTCTTGAAGGAGAACGGGGAGCCGTGCTGCGGGTGATCGAGAAGGCCCATCAAGTGCTTCTCGAAGCCAACGAAAGGGTTTACACCCGTATTGTCCTCGATGAGTTCCGCGAAGAGACGCCGGGCCGGATTCGAAGTAAGGTCACAAAGATTGAAAAAGAGCTCGGGGTCGCTTTAAAAAAATAAATCCCTCACAAGAAAACCGAATGGACGTTTCCCAGGGGCTCGCGCTCGCCGCTTCTGAAATCGCTCGAGTCCTCAAGGAAAAGGGGCATCTTGCTTACTTTGCGGGAGGCTGCGTCCGGGACCTCTTACGGGGCGAAACCCCAAAAGATTATGACATTGCCACGACAGCCTCTCCTGAGGAGATTGAAAAGCTCTTCGCGAAGACCCTCCCCCTAGGAAAGCAGTTTGGCGTTATCCTGGTCGTCCGGGAGGGAAAACATTTTGAAGTTGCGACCTTTCGGCGAGAAGGTCCGTACCGGGACGGACGCCACCCCAGCGAGGTTACCTTTACCACGCCCCAGGAAGATGCCCGGCGCCGGGACTTCACGGTGAACGGCCTCTTCTACGACCCCTTTGAAAAAAAGATCATCGACTACGTCGGGGGGAAAGAGGACATCGCACGACGCCTCATCCGAGCGATCGGGGACCCTGAGACTCGCTTCGAAGAGGACAGGCTGAGGCTCTTACGGGCGATCCGCTTCGCAGCAAACCTTGACTTCACAATTGAACCTCAAACCTGGAACTCGATCCAGCGCCTTGCGCCAAAAATCCACCAAGTCAGCGCTGAAAGGATCCGAGACGAACTCATTAAAACCTTCACACGGCCAGGGGCGGGCCGGGGGCTTGAGCTGCTCTCCGCCTCCAGGCTCCTTAAAGAGATCCTTCCGGAGATCGAGGCGATGAAGGGCGTGGAACAACCTCCGGAATTTCATCCTGAAGGGGATGTTTTTATCCATACGCGGATGCTGCTCGATCGGCTTCAACATCCCTCTGTGGTCCTTGCATTTGCCGCCCTCCTTCACGACGTCGGAAAACCCCCCACCTTTCAAGTCCGAGAGGGGAGAATTCGGTTTTATGAGCACGCTCCGCTGGGCGCCAAAATGGCCGACCAAATCCTGCGTCGGCTCCGCTTCTCGAATGACGAAATCGAAGCGATTGTCGCCTGTGTTGGAAATCACATGAG
>CAZMFE010000094.1:0-4891 GCA_964565495.1 uncultured bacterium | reverse complement strand
GCCGTCGCAATCCCCATGCCGATGGCGGTCCCGTCCGGAATCATCCCGATTTGGATCTCTTTTAAGAGGACGGTGAGGATTTCATAGTCCAATGTCAAAGGGCATTGGGTAAAGGCGTCACGGGCAAAGACGACAAGGCCGATCCGGTCATTTTCACGGCCTTGAATGAATTTCACCGCTTCCTGTTTGGCCACCGCGAGCCGATTCTCGGGTTTGAAGTCTTCGGCCAGCATCGACCCTGAGATGTCCAAAGCAATGACGATATCGACTCCTTGGGTTTCATGCTCCCGCTCTCGATTCACGATCTGGGGACGTGCCAAGGCCACAATGAAAAGCCCCAAGCCTCCCGCTCGAACGAGATTCAAGAGACGGCTCCCCGCGACACGCCAAGAAGGGGGCATTTGTCTGGCGCCCGCGACATTGGAGAAGCGAAACGATGCATTCTGGCGCCTTTTCGCGACGTAAAACCAAAGGGCTGGAACCGCCAAGATGAAGAGAAAGAAAAGAGGGTGTCTAAACTCCATGGGAGACAGGATCTCCTCCCTCTTGGGCGGGCGGCGGGAGGGGTCTTGCTTCCTCGACAATTGCTTTAGCGAGTTGGTTCACTTTAATAATCTCCGGAAGCGGAGGTCTCCATTTCGCAAATTTCACAAGATCTGCGCTGGACAGCGTTTGCTCAATCTTCTCTCGAAGGGACTGGGAAATTTCTTCCTGGCGCAGGGCTTGGAGGATCTCCGAGGTGGTGGACTCGACGGCGAGAATTTCGAAACGTCGTTCGAAATAACGGCGAAGAATTTCAGAAAGCGCAAGGAAGTATTCCTTGATCTTTCCTTGACGAATCAGATCCGAATCAAACAGCCGATTGAGGCCGAGCAGGGCTTCGTCCTCCGGAGAAAGAACCGGTTCCGGGGTGATTTCTCCGGCGAGCGCACGGTGTTTCCAGCGCCACCAAAGGGTGACTCCCGCTCCTATCGCTAGAGCGAAAAGAAAAAGGCTTCCCAGCCATCCCCACCGCCAAGGAAGTTCCAAGACTCCTTTGACATTCCGAATGTCGGTCTTTGGCTTTCCCGAGGCATCCACGCTCTGGACCGTAAGAAAGAGCCGATGAGTTTGGACCGTTTTTTCCTCTCCCTGCAGGGTCCGATACCGGACGGTGATGGGATCGAGAATAAATTCTCCCAATTCGTAAGTCGTAAGGACGAATCGCCTACCCTCCACGACCTCGTTCCCCTCCTTTTCTGAGAAGTCATGGGCTTCCTTAACTTCAAAAACATCGGCACGGGGAGGGGGAATCTGGGAGAGGATGGGGACCGTTGGATCATGGGTGATCGTCACGCGGTACTCCACTCGCTCGCCGATGGTGAGAAACGCCCTGTCAACCTCCGCTTTGACGGAGACGTTTCCTTCCTCTGCCGCTTGGAGCGAGCCGGCTATCCCCAGCAGGACGCCGATTAAAAGGATCCTTCTCATCGGCGTTTTTCTCTCGCCCTAAAAAGTTTCATGAGGGGTTCTGCGTACGGCTGGGAAATGTCGATCACAACCCGGTCGATTCCGAAACTCTTAAAAAGACGATTTAGGCCTTCCTCCCCTTCTTGCCCCAGAGCCTCGTACGCCCGCCGAAAATGAGAATCGCTTGTATCGATGAGGAGCCGCTTGCCCGTTTCCGGATCTTCCGCCTCAATGAGTCCAACGGCGGGAAGGCTTCGTTCCCTCGGATCCCACAAATGGATGGCAATCAGGTCGTGCCGCTGGCTCATGATCCGCAACGGTTTTTCAAAACCCTCATCCATGAAGTCGGAGATCAAAAAAACCACGGCGGTTCGAGTGAGAACGCGATTGAGATACTCCAGTGCCATTTCGAGGCGGGTTCCTCGATGGCGGGGCTGAAAGTAAAGGATTTCACGAACGACTCGAAGGACATGCGTCCTCCCCTTTTTGACCGGGATGTATTTCTCGACTTGGTCGCTGGCGATTAAAAGGCCCACCTTGTCTTTGTTTCGGACGGCCGAGAAGGCCAGAAGGGCCGTGATTTCTGCGGCGACTTCAGATTTTAATCTCCCCGCCGTGCCAAAGAATTGGGATCCGGACATGTCAACGACGAAGACAACCGTCAGTTCCCGCTCCTCAACGAATTTTTTGACAAAAGGGCGCTGGGAACGAGCGGTGACGTTCCAGTCGATGGTGCGAATGTCATCCCCGGGAACGTACTCGCGGACATCGGCAAATTCGATGCCTTGGCCCTTAAATACCGATCGATATTCTCCGCCGAAAAGGTCGTTCACCAGTCGGGTTGTGCGGATTTCAATACGGCGGACCTGCTTGAGGATCTCTTTGGGGATCATCCGTCTCTGAAAAAAGATTAAGGAACTTCGATCTGGTCGAAGATTCTTCGGATGACGTCTTCGGAAGTCTTCTCCTCCGCCTCGGCCTCGTAGGTGACCAGGACTCGATGCCTTAACACGTCCATCCCAATTTGTTTCACGTCATCGGGAGTGACGTATCCCCGGCCGTGGAGGAAGGCGTTGGCTTTGGCTGCAATCGTCAACATGATACTGGCCCGTGGCGAGGCCCCGTAGGCAATCAGAGGTTTCAGTTCTGCCAGTTTGAACTGTTCCGGTTCCCGGGTCGCGAAGACCAGATCCAGGATATAATCCTTGACCTTCTCATCAATATAGATTTGATGCATCATTTCCCGAAGCTCGAAGATGCGCTCCGGCGTCATCACCGGTTTCACCTCAAGTTCCCGGCCGGTCGACATCCGTTCGAGGATTTCTTTCTCCTCCCGCTTATTGGGATAAGTCACAATGAGTTTCATCATGAAACGGTCGACCTGGGCTTCCGGGAGGGGGTACGTCCCCTCTTGCTCAATCGGGTTCTGGGTGGCCAGCACAAGGAAAGGTTTCGGAAGGGGAAACGTGTTTTCCCCAATCGTCACTTGGCGCTCCTGCATCGCTTCGAGAAGTGCACTTTGAACCTTGGAAGGGGCTCGGTTGATTTCGTCCGCCAAGATAATATTTGCGAAGAGGGGCCCCTTTTTGGTAGTGAAGTTCCCATCTTTGGGACTGTAGATGAGGGTCCCAATCAGGTCTGCGGGGAGGAGGTCGGGCGTAAATTGGATCCTTTGAAATTTCGCATGGATGGTGCGGGCGAGGGTCCGGACGGATAGAGTCTTGGCAAGCCCCGGGACCCCCTCGATCAAGAGGTGTCCATCGGCCAGGAGGCCGACAAGAAGCCGATCCACAAGGTGTTGCTGTCCCACGATCACTTTTCCGATCTCCCGGAAGAGCCCCTCGAGCGTACTGCGGGCTTCACGAACCTTTTCATTCACTTCCTTGACGGCAATATCCATAGGGCCTCCTCAAATAATTTTTTTCCCTTCCACGTAGTGAGTCATTTCAGAATAAAGTCTTTCACCTTCTTCGCGAGAATACGGGAAACCGCTGAATTGCCACTCCTCAAGTGTACCAAAGATTCTTTTCAAGGTCTTCATCTCATCCGAAGGGAGCTTCTCCTCCAGCTTTTGAAGAATTTCCCGGCCTGTCTCCGTGCCTCCCGGGAGGGAAAACTTCTCGGCCACGTAGGCCCGGAAGATCTTGCCTGCTTCGAGAAGCTCTCCGCGGTTGGCGGCGAGTCGTGAAAGCGCTTGGACCTCAAGTATCGACTCAACCTTTGGGGGACTTTCGTATTTCCTTCTGATCCGCCTCATCAGGATCCAGCCTCCAAGGACCCCCACCCCTACCAGCGAACCGCCAGCGATAAAAACGAATCGGTAGAGGTTTGTGTAGTCGGGAAAAACGCTGAGTTCCTGGGTCCCGATATTGAAGTGTCCGCTCCTTTGTTGGGAAGGGTCAAGGTAATCGATTCGAAAAGGTTGGATCTTTGCCCGGCCCTTTCGAAGCGGCTTCAGGTCGAAGCGAAATAGTTTTTTCCTCCATTCCACGCCCTCCCTTTGAAAGGCCTCATTGGCCTCTCCCGTGGCTTCCACGGTAAGGTTTTCGAGGGCTAACTGCGGGAGGGGAAAGCGATACTCTCCTTCCCCGCTCCTCCAAGTTAGTTGGACGAGGAAATGGAGGGTTTCTCCTGTTTTGACGGCCTTCGAGGGCTTGAGACTGGTCTCAATTTGAGGCTCGGCGTGAGCCCCACCGGCGGAGAAAAGAACAAAATGACTCGCCAAAAATCCCACCAGGAAAATCCTCAAGCTCTAACCTTTTTTCTTTTTCTCGTCATCGTCGTCGACGACTTCGTAATCGGCATCAACAACAGTTTCTCCTTTTCCCGAACCCCCTTTTTGACTCCCCGTTGTCGGTCCCTCAGACTCCCGTTGAGCACCCGTGGGTCCCTTTGCCCCCTGAGCCTTACGGGCCGCCTCCTCGTACATCTTCTGAGCCAGAGTGTGTGAGGCCGTGGAAAGCTTTTGATAGGCGGCGTCGATCTTCTCCTTGGAATCGGAGCTGAGCACGCCTCTGGCCTCCGAGAGTGCTTCTTCAACGCGGCGTTTCTCCTCGGCCCCGATCTTGTCCCCGTGCTCTCGAATGCTCTTTTCGGTAGCGTAGATCAAATTATCCAGGTTGTTCCTTGCCTGAATCACGTCGTGTTTTTTCTTATCGTCCTCGGCGTGTGACTGGGCTTCTTTGACCAAACGCTCTACCTCTTCTTTCGAAAGTGTGGAACTGGATTCGATGCGGATTCTCTGCTCTTTTCCCGTCCCCAGGTCTTTGGCCGAGACATGAAGGATTCCATTCGCATCAATATCAAAGGTGACTTCGATCTGCGGGACGCCGCGCGGCGCCGGCGGAATCCCTTCGAGATTAAAGATGCCTAAGAGCCGGTTGTCTTGGGCCATCTCCCGCTCGCCTTGAAGGACCTTCACCGTGACCGCGGTCTGGTTGTC
>CAZMFE010000093.1:0-4907 GCA_964565495.1 uncultured bacterium | reverse complement strand
ACGGTTATTGGGAACATTTCTTCCCCGCTTCCAAGGCGGTTTACCCCAATTACTATCGACTCTTTGAGCGTGCCCCCTTTCACGGCGATGCCAATCATATCGGAGGACTCCTCGTGCTTTGGTTTGGGTTTTTCACCGGGCTCTTCCTTAAGGCAAACAGTCAACGCGAGCGGATCTTTCTTTTAGTTTCTCTTGTTTTTGTCCTCTTTCCTTTCATCTGGACTTATTCCCGGAAAAGCTACTTTGCCTTGGGGGGGGCGCTCTTTTTCGCATTTCTCCTTCCCGGAACCCGGAGGAAAGTCCTGTTCTTGGTTTGCCTTTTTATCCTCCTCGGCCTCCATCTTCCGACGAGGCTTTCTGAGCGGATGGCCGATCTCGGAGAGGTCTTTAGCTCGACCGATCCTTTCCACTCTTCCTGGGCGACCAATTGGGTGATGTGGAACCAGGCGCTCTGGAATTTTAAACAATTTTTTCTTTTCGGCGCGGGCTTGGGGGCGAGGCACCGGCTCTTTTACGAATCTCAATACGTTTTAATCCTTACGGAGACGGGTCTTTTGGGATTTTTGACTTATGCGCTTCTCACCGGGGCACCGATTCGGGAAATTGTTGCGTCGGGTGAGGGAAGGGTGAGAGGGCTCGAGGGCAAAACACTCGGCTGGCTCCTTGGTTTCGTGGGGCTTTTGATTCACAATTTCTCCTGTGTGAGTTGGACCGTCTCCAAGGTTGCCATTCCCTTTTGGTTTGTCACCGCCTTTGTTTTGGCCGATCTGAAAAAACGGACGTCCGCGGTCGTATGAACCCCGCCCTTCCTAACGAGTGGTACTACTATCGTCGGGAGAAGTCGTTGAAAGAATATGGAAGCGGTTTGGCTAAGCTAAAGGCCAGAATAGGAAGGGCGGGGTGAAGACTCAGCTCAATTCGGTCCTTCGGGCTTCGGTGGTCGTTTTTGTCTTCTTGGTCGCCGCGAAACTCCTCAATTTTTTCAAAAAGATTCTGATTGGAAATCTTTTTGGAGTCTCCTGGGTGGCCGACGCCTTTTTTGCCGCGAGTTTCCTTCCCTACTACCTCGCGATCTTTTTTGAAGGAGTTCTTTTTCTCGGATTTCTTCCTCTCTTTTCTCAGATGATGGCCGAGAAGGGGAGAGAGGAGGCCAATCAATTCTTGAGTGAAATCTTGATTCTTGTTCTTTTTTTAACCCTCTTTCTCGCGGGTTTGGGAATCTTCCTCGCCCCTTGGGTCATTCGCGAGCTGGTCCCCGGCTTCAACGCTAGCGAGCAGGAGTTAACCCGTTCGCTCTTCCAGATTCTGAGTTTGGTTCTTGTCTTTATTAGTCTGACCTCTTTCTTTAAAGCGTTGAATAGTTACTTTGAACATTATGCCTGGGCGGCCTCGTCGGCCTTGATGGACAGCCTGGTGATGATTGCGGTGACGTTAATCGCTTGGAAGACTTGGGGAATTTATGGGGCGGCCTGGGGGGCGGTCGCAGGAGTACTGACGGCTCTTGTTTTGCAGGCGATCTTCCTCATCCGAAAACACGCGGTCTTCCCACGGCGCTTCAAGTTTAGAAACCGGGAGGTCCTTCAACTCTTTTATTTTCTCATCCCGATGGGAATCATCTGGGCCTTTCAGCAGATTCCCCTCGTGATTTTGAATCGTTTTGGTTCGGGAATGTGGGAGGGGACCATTTCTTCCTTGACGATTGCCCAGACACTCACCACCGTTCCCATGGGGCTCGTGAACCACACCGTCCTTTTCGCCATTTTTCCTTCGTTGGCCAAGCAGGCGAATGAGAACGGTCCGGGGAATTTAAAAGAAACTTTTTTCCAGACACTGAGAGGAGGATTTCTCATTTTAATTCCTGTCGGCTTTTTTCTCACAGCGCTCGCCCGGCCCTTGACTGCCATTTTCTTTGCCGGAGGGGGGATCGTCGAAGAGGGAACCAAACGAATTGCCAACTCTCTCACTTGTTTTGGCTGGGCAACCTTTGCCCTCTATGCCGATCTTTTTATGACCCAATCTTTGATTGCGATTCGAAGGCCCCTGCCGGCAGTTTGCCTTTGCGGCAGTCGCGCGATTTTGACTTATCTTCTAGGTTACTTTTTAAGTACGATCTGGGACTATCAAGGTCTGGCCCTGAGTTTTTCGATCGCCTTGGCGATTAATTTTTTTCTCCTCTTCCCTCCCTTTTTCCGGTTTTCTCCTTTTAAGGACCAGTGGAAAGAATTGTTTCTCTATGTGGGAAAACTCGTTTTGTCCTCGAGCCCAATCTTTTTCTTGGGTTGGGTTCTGAGCCACTGGTCGATCGCACAATGGATCAATCTTCCCAAGGTCATACTCCTGATGGGAGTCGTGCTTGGCGCGCTCTCGGGAGCGGCGGTCTATCTCTTTCTCCTTTTCCGGCTTAAAGTCGCAGAACTTCATTCTGTGTGGCGCGAGTTGAGAGGGGCCTGGATGCGCGGGAATTGGTGGTTAGTGGGACAAAGTGAATGAGAAGATGACAAAAACGCTGGAAGGGGGTTGTCTCCTTTGCGAGAAGGAGGAGGCGGAGCCTCTTTTGGTTCAAAAAGGGAGATCGTTTGTTCGTTGCCGATCTTGCGGGCTGATTTATCAGGATCCCCCCCCTTCCGCTGAGGAGAGTCGGAAATATTACGAAAAGGGCTACTACGAGGGCTTCGGGGATCGGAACGCCTCCATTCACGAGGCTCGACGTTCTCTTTACCGACATTTTCTGTCTCAATGCGCAAGTTACCGCAGGACGGGGAGGATCCTCGATATCGGCTCGGGCTACGGCGATTTTCTCCGGATGGCCCAGGACGAAGGGTGGGAAGTTTGGGGGATCGAACCCTCTCGGGAGGCGAGTGAATCCACCCAGAAGGCCCTCGGGTCTCAGGTCGCGAACGGGACCATCGAGTCAGTTGATTTTCCGGAAAATCATTTTGATGTCATCACGCTTTGGAATGTCATCGATTGTCTTCCCGATCCCGTCGGAGCTCTCCGAAAAATTCGTGAGTGGCTTTCTCCGGAGGGTTTGGTTTTCATCCGAACTCCGAATAGTTTCTTCCATTTAGCGATCCACCGATTGTATTTGTCTTTTAAGCCTTTTTTAAAGAGAATCGGCTGGAATAAAGAGGCCTCCGTTTTTCTGAGGGCGAATTTTGACGCGAGGACCCTTCCGAGATTGCTTCACCTTGCTGGTTTTTCTCGTGTCCAGATTCGTAATGGTGAACCGACCCAGGGGGATGCCTACCAGGTTTTTTCCCGTTCGAAGATCACGGTCTTAGCCAAGAGGGGGATTTACGGGGTTTCGCGTCTCGTGGGTTTTTGCACTGGAAATCGTTTGTTGATGGGTTCTGCCCTGGTCGCCCGAGGCTCAAAAGGGATTCCGCATCCCAGGCTTGAACCGACGGCCATGCGCCTCAGAATCGTTCTCAAGAGCGTGGCCCTCCACGCCTTAGCGGGAGCGGGCTATCTTCTTGGCCTCCCGTTTTGGTACCGGATCCTTGGCAGAGATCGTGAAATTAGAATTCTCCTTTATCACAGCATTAACGAATTCCGGAAGAACGATGTCAATGTCCGGGAGTCCCAGTTTAGAAAACAGCTCGATTTTCTTTCCGCGAATTACGAAGTCATTCCCGTCGAGGAAGCGGTTGCGATCTTGAAGAAGGGGGATCCACCGAATCAGCGTCTGGTTGCCCTTACTTTTGACGACGGTTACGAAGACAATTACCAAGTCGCGTTCCCTCTTTTAAAAGCCAAAGGATTTCCCGCTACGATTTTTCTTCTTACCGGAGGAGGAAGTCCAAACCGCGAGCTCACCCACTTGGTCGATGACCAACCCCAATACAACCGCCTCCTCCGTTGGGACGAGGTTCGGGAAATGGCCCGGTCGGGAATCAGTTTTGGGTCTCACGGTCAAACCCATGCCCTTTTAAACGAATTGGGCCCTGCGGAATTAAGCCGCGAGATTTTCTCTTCCAAGGAACGGATCGAGTCTGAGATCGCTCAGCCGGTTCAATTCTTCTCTTATCCCTACGGGACCAGCTGTGATTTCGATCGAAGGATCGAGTGGTGGGTCCGCGAGGGGGGGTATCAGGCTGCTTTTTCTGCGATCTTTGGAAGCAATGGAAAGCAAGCGAGTCCCTATGCGCTACGAAGAATCGGGATTGAAGCGAGCGACACCCCATTCACTTTCCGCGCAAAATTGAATGGCGCCCTAGGGCTTCTTTCACTTTTTGATTTTCCGCCGATCCGGAGACTGGTTCGATGGTTTGATTCCCTTTTTCTAGGAGGTCTCCCGCGAAGTCAGAAGAAGGGGGACCCTCTTCTTTTGGTGAGCGTCGATTTTCCGCCGCATACCGATGGGGTCAGTACCATTTCCCGAGAATTAAGCGCGCGAATCGCCAGACGCGGTCCACCGGTCTTTGTGATCGGCCCTAAAGACGAAGGAGACAAAGCCTTTGATGCTGTCCAGCCTTATCGGGTTTTTCGGGTTTCGGGCTATTCTTGGGGTTATCTTCGATTTGTTCCCATTCTCTTTCGGATGCCTTTTGTGGTCTGGCGGTTCGGGATTCGGAAGGTTTTCGCCATGAATATCGCCTACGGAGGGATCCTTTCCTGGATCCTTTCATTCTTTTCCGGCCCGGAGTATTTAATTTTTGCTTACGGCTATGAATTTGAGAAGGTAAAGAAAATCCCAATCCTCCGCCTCCTTTATCAAAACATCTACCGGCGAGCGAAGGGAGTTGTGGCCTGCAGCGAGCTCGTCAAAGAGAGGCTCATCCTTTTTGGAGTCGAGCCAGAGAAAATCAAGGTCTTGTATCCGGCGGTTGATCTTGATCGATACCGTCCTTTGAAAGTCCCTCCGGCGTATCTTGAGAAGAAGAAGCTCGTGGGCCGAAGAATCCTTT
>CAZMFE010000092.1:0-4907 GCA_964565495.1 uncultured bacterium | reverse complement strand
AATTAAGAAAAGGACCCACGCGATCGCGGCGGCATACCCCATCTGGTGCCACTGGAAGGCATGATTAAAGAGATAATAGATGATGGTGGTGGTGGAACCGTTGGGGCCGCCGCCGGTCATAATAAAAGCAGGATCAAAACCGGCTTGGAATCCTCCGATGACAGACATCGTGGCGATGAAAAAGGTGGTCGGTGAAATTTGAGGCCAGGTCACATTCCAAAATTTCTGCCAGGAATTGGCCCCGTCGATCGCTGCCGCCTCGTAAAGATCCTGCGGAACCCCCTGCAAAGCCGCCAGGTAAAGCACCATATTATAGCCCCCCACCGTTCCCCACACGTTCATGATGATGAGGGCCGGCTTGGCCCACTCCTCATCCGTCAGCCAGTTGGGCCCTTTGAGAGAGAGATGGAAAATTTCTCCAATCTTGGCGATGGTGAGATTGAAGAGGCCGAAGTCCGCGTTGTAAAGAAGCCGCCACAACATGTAGATCGCAACTCCCGAGCAAATCGTGGGAAGAAAATAAACCGTTCGAAAAAAAACAATCCCCTTGAGCTTCTGATTCAAGGCAAGCGCCAGCAGGAGGGAGCCGGCCATGCTGACCGGGATGGCCGCCATCAGATAAATCGTATTCCAGCAATATTTCCAAAAAAGAGGGTCTTGAAAAAGCCGGATAAAATTATCCAGTCCCACAAATTGGGGGGTTGAAAAAAGATCCCACTGGACAAAACTCAAGACCAACGAAGCGACGACGGGGATCGAAGTGAATAGAAGAAAACCGATAAGGTTCGGTGCCAGAAACCCGTAGGCGGCAAGGGCTTCCTTCAGTGAGCTTTTCAAAGGAACTCTTTCAGAAAGGCTTCTTTTCATTTAAAAGGGCCAAGGGAGGAGGTATTTTAATCTAAAATTTATCAAATACAAACCCTGGGAAAGGGCACGCCCAATTTTCTTTTCAGGCTCTCTCGGGTCACCCGAAGACTCTCGAGGACCGCCTCATCTTGAACCGGAGTTAAGGTTCCGGTTCCGCAGGCCGGAGCGATCAAAGAACGTTTCAGGATCTGGTCAACCGTTAATTCTTCATCCGACACTTCTTTCAAGGAATCCAAAAAGAAGTCCGAGAAGTCCTCCGTCCGGATATCCTTTCCCCGTGCCGGGACCACTCCCCAAGCCACCCAATTTTTTTGTCTCAGGAAATTTCGAAGAAAGATTCGATGGACGGCTAAAAGCCGCGGAGAGGCTGTGAGATCAAAATGGAAAAAGTCAATTCCGAGGGCCTCGAAACCTTCCCAAGCTGCCGACGAACAAACATGAAGCCCGACCGAGGCTCCCCCGTTTCGAAATGCGGTGATCATCGCCTTCAGTCCGGAAAGATCCTTCGCCCGGACCGGCTCGTCAATCAAGAGGACGGCCTTGCGACCCCACGAATGTACCCGCTCGATCTCGGCGAGACCGGCGGCCGTCAAAGTGCGGGAGACATCTTGGTGAATCGGGGAGGCTGGGTGTAAGACTTGGCCCAAGAAAAATGAACTCCATACAGTCCCGGGTCCTGTGACTTGAAGTTTAATGACCTTCTTTTCCGGAAAGGCTCCTCCCTCACACAAAACCTTCATTTGGGAAAACCCAAGCGCCCATTCCCGAGAAGGTTCAAACGAAAGGAAACCCTTTTCAGAGAAGGCCTCGTTGAGCCTCTGCCGGTATTCTTTGGCTTGAAGAAGATATTCGGCTTCGTCAAAGAAGGCTTTCTTTTCCGTGACATGCAAGCCGGGAAAAGAACTCAAAAATTGGAAGACGAAGTTTTCTTGAGGCGCACGAGTGGGGTATTGAGGCCAGAAAGGGAGATCCCAGGATTCAAAGATTTCCTTACAAGAATTCACCCCTTCTTTAAAAGGAACGCTCCCGATTCCTAGCCAGGAAAGGGACTTAAGGCGATCAATCACGAACGAGCCTTTTTCAACTTCTCACGCTTGGTTTTTTGCAGTGTTAGGAAAGATTGGATTTGAGTGGCCACGGCCTCAATTTGCTTTCCCGTCAACTCCGGATAGAGAGGCAACGACAGAACTTCTTTGGAAATTCGCTCCGTCACGGGAAGATCTCCCTCGTGGTAACCGAGACTCTTGAAGCAATCTAGCAAGTGGGTCGGTTTCGGGTAATGAATCAAGCTTCCGATGCCCTGTTCGTTCAAATAAGCGTTTAAACCGTCTCTGGCGGGTGTTCGAATCACGTAGAGATGAAAAGCACTCTTCGCCCAACCCGCCTCTTCGGGCAGTTTGAGATCCAATCCTTTCAATAACGTGGAGTACTGGCTGGCATGTTGACGCCGGAGTTCATTCCATCGGTCCAAATAAGGAAGCTTCGTCCGCAAGATCGCTCCCTGAATCGCCTCCAGGCGGGCATTCCATCCCATGAATTCGTGGGAATATTTCGTGAGGCCGCCATGGTTCCTGAGTTTCTTGATTTGGGTCGCAAGCCCGCCGTCATTCGTGACGACCGCTCCCCCTTCTCCGTAAGCGCCTAAATTCTTTCCCGGATAGAAACTGAAACAGGCGGCTCGCCCAAAGCCCCCCACCTTTCTTCCTTTGTAAAGGGCTCCGTGCGCCTGACAGGCATCTTCCACCACCCAAAGTCTCCTCCGCTTGGCAATCTCAAGAATCGGGTCCATGTCCGCAGGGTGGCCGTAAAGGTGAACGGGAAGAATCGCTTTTGTTTTTTTAGTCAGAGCTGATTCGATTTGAGCAGGATCCATTGTGTAAGTCTTCTCGCTAATATCGACGAAAACCGGCTTTGCTCCGGTCCACCAAATCGCCTCGACCGTGGCAATGAAGGTCTGTGACACGGTCATAACCTCATCACCGGGCCCCACCCCCAAGGCCAGAAGTGTTAGATAAAGTGCTGAGGTCCCGGAATTCACGCCCACAGAGTGTCGGACGCCTAAATATTGCTCAAACTCCTCCTCAAAGGCCTCCACTTCCTTTCCGAGGATAAACTGGCTGCTTTCGAGCACGCGCTCGATCGCCTCACGGATTTCATCCCGGAGGGACTCGTATTGGGCTTTAAGATCCACTAACGGTATTTTCATCATCGCTTTATTATAGGATGAGGGGCAAATGCTTTCAGAAATTAGTATCGAAACGGAAATGAAGTTGAGATTCGCCGGCTTCGTTGAGGGGATCGTCCTTTAAGGGAGCCGCCCATTCAAAACGGGCGGTCAAATTTTTTCTCAGGCGGACCCTGAATCCCCCCCCCGCCCCCATAAGCGTCCGGGAGTTGCGTTCGTCTCCGGAGGGGTCTCGAAGGCGGCCATATCCAAAATCCAAAAAGCCTACCAATTGAATGAGATCTCGCAAAGCTTCGCCCGCATAGGGAAGCTTCCAACCTTTGGGCACGAAAAACGCGGGGGCCAAATATTCAAAATTGGCCAGCAGGGCTTGATCAGCCCCATAATCACTTTCGGGATATCCGCGGACCGTCGTGGCTCCGCCCAGAAATAACTCCTCTTGAGGAGTCAGTTTATCCGGCGAAAGCTGCCCCTCAAAGTTAAAAACGGCGTGGGTGCCCCAAGAAAGGTTTTGCTGCCGTTTAATAGAAAAGTTGTATTTAAAAAAGGAGGTTTCACCTTTACGACTGTTCAGGGGAAAACCGTCCCCATGAGGCGAAAGCCCGAAAGAAAAATCCTGCCTCGTGATCCAATAACCCTTGGAGTCAAGGGCCTGCCAGTCTCCTCCGAAAGAAAGAACGCGCAAACGGTCCCACGTCTTCGTCGCACCTTGCTCGCGGGTGTTCTTCTCTTTAAAATCAAAGCCTAAATGGAGATGAGCCAAGGAACGGTCGGTTTGAAATAATTTTTGTTGAAGGATCAAGCTATAAGTCTGGGAAATTCCATTGATTCCGGAAAGTTTGAATTGTTTTTGAGGGTTCACCTGGGCATGACTAAAACCCAAAACAAGACTGGTTCCCACAGGGGTCAAGGGAATTAAATGATGGATGAAGAGCGTGCCGAAATTACTCCCAAAAATTGTTCCTATCCGAAAGACATCGTCGAGAGTCAAAAGATTGCTGTGTTGAACGTTCAATCCCACCCTTTCTTTTCCTGTCAATTTATCCCCTTGGTTATCGAAAGTAAAACTCACATGAAGCGGAAATTCTTCTTCCACTTTTAAGTAGACATCGGTTGCCCCCGCCTCCTTTCCGGGACGCAGGACCGCGCGGATGGTCCGGTCGGGGTTGTCGTTCAGATTGAAGAGGCTGGACTGCATCGCTTTGTAACGGAGAATTTCTCCTCGGGAGATCCTCCAATAAGTTCGAACCCTCCAAGCACGGGAATAACGCTGTCCCTCAACATGAAGGACGCCCATGCGCGAAATCACTACTTGAAGAGCCACCTCTCCATTTTCAATCCGTTGAGGAGGGATAAAAACCACCGCCAAATACCCTTGAGCGCGCAATGTCCGCTCGATCCTTTTACTCAAGATAGAAAGATCCTGAAAAGTAATCTCCCGGCCTTCATAGGGGGTAAAGAGAGATTCCAAAGCCTCGGGGGAAAGGGGCTCCATTCCTTTTAAACGAATCTCTCGCACATAGAAACGGACGGGCTCTTTTTCCTCCACCGGAGGTTTTTCCTCCTCCATCGGGGCTTCGGCGAGTGGCTTTTTCTCTAATATTTTCTCTTCCGCCTCCTCCCTCACCTTGGTTTCAATCACCTCCGCGGAGGAGCTGGGAGGAGGCTCGCGATCATTTTGTTGTGCAAAAAGGAGAGGGAAACTCCCTGGAGCTCCCAGGGAAATGAGGAGAAAAGATAGGCAAAGTACTTCCTTTAATCGCATGACTTATCTTCGTTTAGTTACCGGCCCCTTTGATTGAATCTAGTACGCTGTTCGATAAATTCGTGTAGGGTTTGAGCCGATCCTCTTCAC
>CAZMFE010000091.1:0-4927 GCA_964565495.1 uncultured bacterium | reverse complement strand
CAGAAAATAGATGCGCGAGCGCCGGTCCCGGATGAGCATGACTCTGTCCGTCTTCTCAGGATTGGGCCCTCCGTAAGACAAGCGCAGACGTTTGCTTTTACCCCCATAGGTGATCTCTAAGACCGAACTTTCCCCGCTGTCTAATCCCTGGAGAGGAAGGATCTGCTGCCACCACCGGACCACCCGATCGGATCTTGAAAAAAACCGGTGCCCCCCGATATCCATTCGGTTGCCTTTGTAATTCACAGTCCTGCAAATCCCGCCGACGGTATCCGACATTTCAAAAATGATAGGTCGAATATCGGTCCTTTCCAGTAATTCATAAGCCGCTGTGAGACCGGCCGGACCCGCGCCGATGATAACGGCGATTTTCTCCCTCATAAACGAAGGCTGGCTTTCACCAGCCCGCACGTTATCCCCGCGGCCATGACGAGATGATCGAAAAAAGTTGCAAACACCGAACGGATTCCAAACAGGGCTCCCCTTTGCCGGGTCAGGAAACGAAGAAAAGGAATGTTAAGGAATAACCACAGTCCAATGAAAGTCAACAACGGGAGAGGGCCTGGCTTCGAAAAGGCCGAAAATCCAAGGAGGAGGATCGCGGGGGCGAGCACAACGCTTACGAGTTGTTCTCTCGGAGCGTGAAGGTATCCTGTTCGATGTTTTCCAAGTTGACGCCAGCCCTGATATCGGACGAAAATCTGCGCCCAGTCAAACGGGATCCGGAAATCATTTTTCAGCCAAGAGGCAAACCGGTATTTTTTCAGATGCACGACTTCCAATTCCCTTAAAAAGGCAATCTGTCTTCCTTCCGAAATCAGCTTTTGTCCAAACGCCGTATCGTCCGCCACCGGGACATCGTGATCGTAGGAAACGAGGGCCCTGCGGCGGATTGCGAAAATGGACCCGTACAAAAAATTCACTCGACCGGGCAGTTTGTTAAAAGTGTAATGCATATAAAGATTCTTGTACTGACTGAAAAAATTGCGGTGCGGATGCTCCTTGCCCAGGAGGCCTGTCAACGCGTCGATTTCCTCGTGTAAAGAAAAGAACTCCGTAATCCGGGACAGCGTCTCTGGCTGGATGACCACGTCGGAATCGATGAAGACGAGGATTTCCCCCTTCGCCGTGCGGATCCCCGTCTGACGGGCGTGACTCCGGCCTTGATTGACAGGATGCGAGACAACTCGATCGGTAAAGGAGGACGCGAGATTGGATGTGCTGTCGGTGCTTCCGTCATCGACGACGATTAATTCGTAATTTTTAATGGTGGACTCCCGCACGGCCCTGAGACAGGCTCCCAGTGTCCCTTCCGCGTTGAAGGCGGGCACGACGACGGATGTCACCACGGGCCTTCGGACTCTCTCTTATGTGTAGAAAACGTGTCCCTCACAGCCTCAACGAGGTGAGTTCTGATCTTCACTGAGAGTGGCTCTCCGAATTGTCAAGTCTGAAAGAGGGGCGTAAGCGAAACACACCAATGGGTCACGAAAACTGGCGGAGACGTTGGGATTTGAACCCAGACAAAATAATTTACCATCCTTCACCATCTTTCACCTAATGGACTCTGAAATTGAGACTTACGGGATTTTGGAGCGAGATTAGGTTAACCAGGATTAACCACTATTTTCCCTTGTTGACCAGCGGAAATGCTAACACTTTTTGCTAACACTCTCAATCGAGAGTTTCTCAATGCCTTCGTCATACAAGGGGGCTAAGTGGGCATACCTTATTCTTTGAAGAGCTTTCCTTGGCCCTGCTTGACTAAATTTGCCTCCCCTATTCGCTCCTTGATCGGATGCCGTTATTCAAAAAAGTGTTACCCTTGTCGCCGGTATTTTGTGTAACCTATACCTCAAGTAGGCTATGTTAAGCTTTAATAGGTAACCTCATGAAAGGCCTAGAGAAAATTTCCAAATTCGCCCGTGCTCGTCTCAACAGGGGTCTTCCCTCTAGCCTGATCTATTTCGTAACCAATGTCTGCAATCTGAAATGTGAGCATTGTTTCTATTGGAAACAGCTCAATACTTCGGTGGAGGACCTCACGTTGGAGGAGATTGAAAAAATAAGTCGCCATTTGGCTTGGCTTAATAACCTATCGCTTAGCGGGGGGGAGCCCTTCCTTCGCAAGGATCTGGCCGGGATCCTTGAAATCTTTTACCGCAACAATAGCCTGCAATTTAGCCTCATCCCGACGAACGGCTATTTCTTAGACCCTACTCTGACCGTCCTCAAGAAACTGCGCAGCCTTTGTCCTAAATTAAAATTGACGATCCAAGTTTCCTTAGATGGAACTCGCGAAATCCACGACAGGATCCGAGGAGTGAAAGGTTCGTTTGACAAAGCGTTTAAGAGTCTCGAGGCGTTGAGAGAGTACCAGAGGAATCATGCCGGTCTGGAGGTGGTCACGAACACGGTGGTCAACAATAAAAATTTTGAGGACGTTTTGGAGCTTTATCGTCTTCTGAAAGAGCGTTTTCGTGGCATGCATGTGGGCTTATCGCTTTACCGTGGGGGGGGCTTTGGCGACAACCTCTTGCCGCCGACGGAGCCCCAATGGCAGCAAATCATTGAGATTCTAAGACAACAAGAAAGGGGGGAAATGAAACGCTCCCCAGCCCTCGGAAATTGGTACCACCGGATGCGGACGGATTATCTGGATTATGTAAATCTTCGGGCTCTCCACGGCGAAGTGTCACCGTGGAATTGCTCTGCCGGCGATATCATAGGAGTTCTGGACCACAATGGCGACGTTAAAGTGTGTGAGAATTATCCCCCTTTCGGAAACGTGCGTGATTACAACTACGATTTTGAAGCGCTTTGGGGGTCCGAGAAGGCGCAGGTAATGAGGAGATTAGTCCGAGAGTGTTTCTGCAATCACCCCTGTTTTCTGCAAGCCAGCACTTCGTATTATTTATCCAATCAGGCCACGATTCTTCTCTATAACCTTCACAAAAATTTGTCCCTTGAGTTTAAAAAAAGTTCGAGAAAGAAGCATTTTCTGGAACTCCAGCAGGCTCAAAGCGGATCCTGATTTTTAAAGATAGAAGACTCTCTCTTTCATGGCGGTCACCCAAAGTCTGAATCGGGCAACCACCATGGCGGCGTAGATGACGGGGAGGATCTTGACGTCGGATAAGGAAATGATCCGGTAGAAAAGGAGTATAAGGAAGGGAAAGATCAAGAGAAGATACTCCTCCGCGTGGATCACAACAAATCTTTTTCCAGTCGCTTTATAGTATTGGGCAAGACCCTCGTAGCGGCTGGACCATTCTCGAAACAGTTTTTTTGGATCTTTCTTTTTTCTCTGGTGGATTACGATCGCATCGGGAGAGAACACAATCTTCCCGTATTTCTTGATTCTCTGCGCCAGGTCGGTATCTTCAAAATAGTTTTTGTAACGCTCATCGAATCCGTTCAACTTCTCCAAAATCTCGCGCCGGTATCCCATATTGCAGGTAAAATAACGCCCTCCATCCGGGTTTTGTGTGATCTTATCGGAAGAACTGGTTACCGCCGTGGCATAGTAAGTGGCCCCTTCGACTGCGAGGATCTCTGAAGACTTTTTTAACTCCGCCAATCCATTCTCAATCCAGTTTTTTGAGGGTGTGCAATCTGCATCGGTATAGAAAACAAATTGGCCTCGGGCAGCAGCCAGGCCGATATTGCGGCTCCGTGCAACTCCTTGATTTTCGCGGTTGCGGATGTATTGGATTCGAGGGTCTTGAAAGCTTCGAATGATCGCCTCCGATCCGTCATGGGATCCGTCATCCACGACGATGAGCTCTAGGTGGGGGTGGGTCTGATTTAGGATCGCAGGAATGCACTTTGGCAAATAGAGGGATTCGTTGTAAGCCACCACAATAACAGTTACCAAATCTTCGGAAATTGTCTTCATGAGAGACGGCGTAAAAATGCTAACACTTTTGCTCGCACCCCGTCAAAGTTCTTCGTAACCCATTGATTTTAAACGATGAGGTTGGCGGAGACGTTGGGATTTGAACCCAAGAGACCCCTTTCGGAGCCTTCGCGCTCTCCAAGCGCGCCCGTTCAGCCGCTCCGGCACGTCTCCCTATCTTACGGTACCGATTCTCTGGGAGAATTGGTACGCTATCTTTGTTTATCCTACTCATAAACTTCTCTTCGGTGACCGATGCGGAAGACAACGACTGTTTTCCCCTGAATCTTATAAATAATCCGGTAGTCCCCGACCCACAACTTCCAATAACCTTTAAGGGTCCGCCTCAGAGGTTCCCCAAATTGCGCCGGGACATGTGTGAGTTTTGTTTCGATTGACTTCCTGATTTTTTTTCTCACGTCTGCCGAAATTTTAGGCAGGTCTTTTTCAGGAACATCGGGATGGTAGATAATTTCGAAGGAGATTGTCACGAACGCCAGACTTCAGAGTGTTTTCTCGCTTTAGAACGGATAAAAGTCTTCTCTCTCGCCTCCGCCTCTTTAGCCCAGAAAGCGTCCTCATGAATCGCCAGTGCTTCGCGGACAAGATCCCGGACAATCAGCGACATGGAAAGGCCCTCCCTCTTTGACAGTTTCTGAATGGTCCGAAAGACGGAAGGTTCCACTGCAACGTTCAGGCGCGGCAATTTGGTAGCCATCTTAGGGTCGCTCCTCCTTGTGTTTTTGACGTTTTTTGAAGTGTATCACCTACGATGGACTGAGTCAATCGCTTGACCTTCCTCGCCCAGAAGCATTCCGAATCCGTTCCACTCTTCCGGCGGTTTTCCCTGCCATCGATTAAACGAGACGAGATCGGAAAGTGGAACTCTCTTGCCCCAGCCCAGACGTTCCAAATCCGGCTTATCGGGGAACTGTGTTACGTAACCTAAACACAAGTAGGCAACAATCGTGATGTGTCGCGGGATTTGGAAAATCTCGTAGAGGTCCTCCCGCTTTAAGATGCTCACCC
>CAZMFE010000090.1:0-4942 GCA_964565495.1 uncultured bacterium | reverse complement strand
GGCTGGATTCCCAACGACCACTCCCCGATCGGGGACATCCTTGGTCACGACACTTCCTGCACCCACGAGGGCCTCTTTTCCTATCACGACTCCGGGGAGAAGGGTCACGTTCACTCCGATCCGCGCTCCCCGCCTGACCTCGGGACCTTCGAGATGAGAGCTGACAGGATATTTGTCATTTGCGAAAATGGTGCCCGGCCCAATGAAGACTTCATCTTCGATCACCGTGAATTGGGCGATATAACAATGAGAATGAATTTTGACTCGGCTTCCAATCCGGCACCCGTAATCGATGACGGTGTGAGTCCAAATCGATACGGAGTCGCCTATCTCATTTTCTTCACGGATAATGACCTGATGTCCGGTCTCGAAGTGATGACCCATTCGAACGGCCTGATAGATCACGCTTCCGCTCCTGATCCTTGAGCCTTCTCCGAGGATCACCTTCCCTCCCTTAACGGCCCGTGCCGGCGGGTAACCCAAAATGACATCTTCATCAATTTGGGCACCGACCCCGATCTCAATCTTTGCTCCCGGCCATATTTTCATTGGATTCGACCTGTCGTTAATCTTTAGATCAATAGGGAAGCGGGCGAGCGTCGCCGTGAGGGGTGGACCTTTGGAGCCCTGATTTTTTCAAGAATCGAACGGTTTTCATGAATCCAATGCTGAAGTCCTTGAAGACCCTCCTCCAGCCCAATCAAGGGCCGCCAATCCAATAACCGCCGGGCCTTTTGGATGTTGGAGATGTAGATTCGCTGGTCTCCGGGACGGGGGGCTGAAAACGATACTTTCCAAGAAGAACGCGGTTTTTCCTTTTTTAGCCGAGCCACCAATTCCAATACGGATAATGTGTTCAGGGGGCCTCCACCCATATTAAACACCTCTCCTTGAATCTTGTCCATCTTCTGGAAGACCTGAAAAATCGCCCGGGTCAAATCGTCAATGTGCAAGAGGTCGCGAACCTGTCTCCCATCGCCATAGAGGGTCACCGGCAATCCCAGCTCGCGCGCAATCATAAACCAGGCCACCCATCCCTGATCCTCCACTCCAAATTGACGCGGTCCATAAATACACGACTGTCGGAAAACCACTGTTTTCAAATCATAAATCCGCGCATAATCTCGAACATATTGATCGGCAGAGCCCTTTGAACATCCGTAGGGAGAATGGAAATCTAAAGGACACTCCTCTGAGATTCCCCCTGCCAAGGACTTAAAGGCATACCGATCCCTTTTCTCGATGATAGGAATATCCTCTAACGCGCCGTAAACCTTGTTGGTGGAGGAAAAAAGAAAAATGGTTTCTTTTCCAAAGTACCGCAGGGTTTCAAGAAGATTGATCGTTCCTTGGGCGTTGGCGTCAAAATCATCGAAAGGATGCAGGACAGAGGTGGTCACCGCCACCTGTCCGGCAAAATGAAGAACCGCGTCGAAAGAATCTGACCCCTTGAAATAATCAAAAAGTTTTTTACGATCCCGAATGTCGATTTTGACAAACTTGAACTTCCCTTTCTGTCTGAGCCATTTCAGATTTTCTCGGGCGCCGAGCCGCGACAAATTATCCAGAAGACTCACCGGATTGCCCCTCTCAAGACAGGCCTTGGCCACGTTGCAGCCGATGAAACCAGCGCCTCCCGTAATCAGGACTCTCATGAGTCAACCCCCTCTAGAACTGACGACAAATCGCGCCCTTCCAGCATAGTTTAAGATATTCTAAAATCGTTTTGAGGATCCGGATTTGACTTCGGCTTTGCTTGTTTCCGTAGTTGTATCTCACAGGGACTTCAGCGACACGCAATCCCAAGCGATGAAGTTTGATGAGGATTTCAGCATTCACCGCAAAACTTTTGCTTGTAACGAGGGCCCTGCCGTAATGCAATAAACCTCTCTGGACGGCTCGAACACGATATCCTCGGTAAAAAATCGTGTAGTCTCGAACCCCCTCGATGGGGAAAAATAAAGACAAGATAAAGTTGGCCCCCCGGCTATAGACCAGCCGAAGCCCCGGGAAATGAGAATACCCTCCTCCGGCACGATACCGTGAGGCGCAGACGATGTCAAATCCTTCTCTTATCTTTCTGACCATCCCAGGCAAGGTGGCACAGTCGTTGGTCCCGTCTCCTTCCATCGTCACGGCGATATCTTCCCCCTGCCCCTTCTCGGCCACATGGGATAACCCGGTTCTGAAGCCTTCGGAGACCCCCCGGTTCGTCTCGTGGTCAATCACGAGGGTATGACAAGCCGGGGATAGGGCCTCGACTCTGGCCTTGGTTTGATCAGAGCTGCCATCATTGACCACCACGATCTTGAAATCTTCAGAGAGAAGAGTGCGGGCAATTTCTTGGATGACGCCGCCAATGTTTTTTTCCTCGTTATAAGCGAGGAGGATGACATAAATCAACGGGGAAACTCGATTTTCACAAGCCGGGTGAGTGTCACTATAATCCACAGGGCAAAGATCGGAACGAGGACCCGAAAGTGGCGTTCGTAAGCCGCCAAGAACGAACTCCCTAAGAAAGAAACCACTCCAAAAAAGAGCAGGGCGAAAATTTCAAAAGGCATTTTTTTTCGGACCACGGTGCTTGGATAAATACAAACGATTGAGAAGACGACAATAAACATATTGGTCCAAATATTAAATAACGTCCCCATGCGTTGAGGGGTATAAGAGTAAGGATAGTTAAAAAGCATGCGCCCCACATTGCAAATCCAATTCTTGATGAACTTGCGAGGGTGATGGTGGATATTGTTTAGGGCCTTCGCTTTCAACCGAGCATCCCATTCGACCGGACTTAAGGCGGCTATCTCCTCGAAAAAAGGCCCGTGATGCTCCGTGAGCTCCGGAATCCCCGATTGTTGCAAGTGTCCGACTCCCCCTCCTCCCCCTCTCGGGTCGCCCAATTCCTCTTCGTAAGGGCTCGTCATCCAATACAGATTCGTGCCTCCATAGATGGACCAATAAAAGACTTTTCCGGTCAGGGAATAGGTGTAAGCCAGGTAGGGAACACAGAGAAGGAGCGCCCCTAAATAGATGAGAGCAGACTTTTTTAAGGCCTCCGTCTTCCTCCAGAGGGTGAGGATTACAAAAAATAAAATCCCTGCCAGAATCACATAACCAAAAAAGACCTTGGTCAGGGTCAAGGATCCCAAATAGAGAACGGCGAGCAGGCCCTGAAGCCAGCTTTTTCTCACTTCGGTGTACGTCTTGCAAAAATGAAAGATGAATCCACAAACCAAAAAAATGGCAAAGGTTTCACTATACATGAGATGAATATATTTCAAAAAAAAGGGGTAGAGTCCGAAGACATAGGAAAAAAAAGAAGCCGCTCTTTCCTTAAGATAAAGCCGCAGGGTCGAGAAAAAATAAAGAACCGCAAAGAAAAGAAATAAGGCATTCAACATCCGGCCTGCCGGCCAAGGGAGTTTCAGTAAAACGACGGGGAGAAGCGCCAGGGGGTACCCCGGGCCGCTCTTCAACTCACTCGCATCCGGAGGAGAAAAATAACCCTGAGAGAGATTCTGGGCGTGTCTTACGTAACGCGACTCATCTCCTTCCAGGCTCGAGGGTGAACGTAAGAAAATAAAGAAGGCATAAAGGAACAACAACGGTAAAAATCTCAATTTAGGATTCATTCGCGGAGGCGACTCGGGACTCTTGCGAGATCTGGATAAAATAAAGGGAGACGACGAGTCCCGTGACAAACCAGAAGGGTTCCATAATTCGCACGGTGTACAAGGTCGACGACCCCAAACCGTGCAAGAGAATCCCCACGAGTCCCGCTCGATAACCCAGCGCAAATCCCCTCAAAGTATCCTCTTCCAGGGAATGAAAGAGCCATCGACTGATTCGAAAGAGACGACGAAAGACCCAGACCCACAACCCCAAGCCCAGCAGTCCCGTTTCATAAAGGGTCCGGGAATACTGGTTATCCGGATTATCAGTCGATCCAACCCCGCATCCCACGACGATGTTGAATCCGTATCGCACACAATCCCACATTTTGATATAACTAATCGCTCTCCCCTGCAAGGAGGAATCGACCCCCATGAATCGTCCGGGGTTCACCGAATCTTCCCAAGTAAAGGCAATTCGCTCTTTAACAGGTTTCGGAATCCAGAAGGGGGAACTCAGAAGGAGAGAAATGAGCATGAAAATGAGCCATTTTCTTCCCTTTTCGAGGAAGGCGATAAATACCAGTCCTCCTAACAAAGCGACATAGGACGTCCGATTCAGCGTATAAATAAAAGGGATAATGACCATCCCCCCCATCAGGCCATAAAGCCATCTCCGGAGAGGGCGTGTCTCGTAAAGGAAAAGGCCGAGACCAATCAGTAAAAGAAACGCCATATACCCCCCCATCGTCCCCGGCTCCGGTATTTTTCCCTCAAAGGGGGCCGTGATCCTCCTTTCCGTAAAAATCTCAATCGAGGGGACCTGAAGTAGCGTATAGATTCCGATCAGGCCGAAAGTCAACAGTAAGAAGAATAAGAATAACTTTATTTGTCTTTCGGTCCGGACATAATTCAATACGAGAAAGAAAATCGAAAAAAACTCCATGGTTTTACCAATATAAAACAAGGCCATGAGGGGGGAGAGTACGGATCCCAGAGCATTCCCTCGAACCGCTGAAAAAATGCCGAGAACCAGGACCGAGAGGAGAGGAATATTTAAGGGTGAGGCGACCAGCAGCCGGAATTCTCTTCGAACGGCCAGCCGAGCGAGCCAGGCCATCATCAGAAGCGGAATCAAGATGTCCTCCGCACGAATCGTCACGGCACGGAGCCCCATTGAAGCGACGGCGAACTCTGGTGAGAAAAGCATGGCTAAAGTCATCAGAACAAGTCCGAAGGTAGCGTTCACGAAGCAAATCGCAAGGAAAAATAATGCCGAAAGAATAAGATAAATCCGGATTTCAGGCGATAGAAGGATGTCCATGGAT
>CAZMFE010000089.1:0-4998 GCA_964565495.1 uncultured bacterium | reverse complement strand
ATCCAGGCCTTTCTTGAATCCGAAGAATTCCGCCAGCTCGCCCGGGAGGATAAATTGGGGGAACTGGTCCGAAAGATCCAGGAGCTTGAACTTCCCCTGGAAAGCGAGAACCTCGCCCACATTTACTCGGCCCTTCCCGCCCAACTTTCGCCCCGCGTGCCGAAGCGGGAAATTGGATACTCCAAGAATCGCCGAGCCGAGGTACGGCTGGAGGGGGTGGGCGCTTCTAAAATGGTCGAGGAATTTGCAACACATAAGATGAAAAATCGGTTAGAGCTAAGCAGTTATCTTTTTCCGCTCAGACTGCTTGGAGAATATGGGAAAGCTTTCTTGACAGCGGTGCTGATTGCACTGGGAGTTGTCTCAACGAGTCTCCCAGCCGAAGCGGCACAAATTTCGGTCCTTGGAATTTCAATTTCGGCGGGAACTCGAAATTTGAATTTCTTTCCCGAAAGAATCGATGCCGCAAAACGGTTCCTCGGAATCAAGTCCGATTCCCATCTCCAGGAAGCTTATCTTTTAGGAGCCGATCTTGCCCTGAATGAAGGAGGCCTTGCTTTGATTGAGACTCTTTTTAAGGATTCACTCGTCGCTATCGTTATCCATAATCCTGAAGAGACCAAGCGTCTTGAGGAATACAATCAAGAACGGATTGCCAAAGGGAAATCCCCCGTTTTAGTTGTAAAGACGCTCAGACGCGCAGAACGGGTTCTGACTCAAAAGCTTAAAGGTAAGGGGATGGTCTACGGCTTTGCAAGCCCCCGAGAAGTTTCCTCCGAATGGATCCGTATCCTCAAACAAAACTTCCAAGTCATGAGCCAGGCCCGGCTCCAAAGCTTTGCTGAGACTTTTGGAATCCTTTCTCTGGTGGAAGAGTTCAAGGCCCGTTTCCAGATCCAGAAATCTGCTTAATTGCTTTTGCCTTTCAAAGCTGTGTCATTTTGCGTTTAATTCCGATAAAATAATTATTCGGGAACCATGAACAGAATAATGGCATTTGCCGCAATTTTTTTGCTGACATCAAGTTACGATTGTTTCGCAGCCGACATTCAGGTGGCGAGTTCGGTCGATAAGCGGCAGGTCCAGGTCGACGAAGAGGTTTCTTTTACGATCCGGATCTTGGGGGCACGAGGCAATGTACAGGCACCTCGCCTTCCTGCTTTTGAAGGCTTCGATTCTTTCTACACCGGCCGAACGAGCCAATTTAGTTTTATCAACGGCCAGTCCAGCGCCACGGTGGAATTTAGTTACGTCCTGGTTCCAAAGGTTGCGGGGAGGTTCCTCTTGACGCCGGTGGAGGTATGGATTGAAGGCAAGAGATTCCAAACTCAACCTCTCGAGTTAGAGGTGGTCGGCCCCCAGGTCCGGTCCCCGGCTCCTTCAGGACCGGTTCAGGTGCCACGAGCGAAGATTGCCTCGGCTCCTCCCCGGCCGGCGGCTCAACCCGCTCCAGTCTCTCAGCCCAGCGGGCCTCCGCCAACTTTTGTTGAGGATGATAACGTTTTTGTGAAGGCAGTTCTTGACAAACAAACGGCCTATCCCAACGAACAGATCCTTTTGACCTACACGCTTTACACCCGTTACGACACCCGTTACGAGGGTTTCGAGGAGGAACCCTCGGTCAGCGGTTTCTGGATTGAGGATTTTCCTCTTGATCGGGATCTCGGACGGGACATGGTGACGATCCACGGGAAACGTTTCGTGAAGGCCGATATCCGAAAAATCGCTCTTTTCCCTACCGCTCCGGCGCCGTACACGATTCAACCCGGGGTCTTGAAAGTTTCCGTTCGGGAGCAGCCCAAGACCACGAGCCTCTTCGATGATTTTTTCAATGACAGTTTCTTCACCGGAGCCAATTTCTTTGCTCAACGGGTGGAAAGGCTTTTGAAACCCGAGCCCCTTTCGGTGACGGTGAGGCCGTTTCCTGAAACAGGCAAGCCAGCCAGTTTCAAAGGGGTGGTGGGTCAATTCCGGCTGAGTTCTTCGGTGGATAAGAAGGAGATCAAACAGAACGAACCGGTCACCTTAAAGCTCGTCATCGAGGGAGAAGGAAATATCGAGACTCTCCCCAAACCGGCGGTGCCGGAACTGACCGGCTTCAAGGTCTACGAGGGGGATTCCTCGACCCAGCTTTTCAAGACAGGTTCAACGATCGCCGGGAGGAAAACCTTCGAAGTGATTTTTATCCCCACGGAAGCCGGAGATCTTGCGGTCCCTCCCCTTGAGTTTAGTTTCTTTGACCCCCGCCAGGAAAAGTATCAAGTGCTCAGGACCGAGCCGGTCCCCCTCAAAGTGATTCCTTCTCTGGAGCCCCTTCGCTTGCCGGCCGAACTTGCCGAGAAGGAAGCTTTTAAGAAAGAGGTTCGGCTCGAGGCCAAGGATATCCGATATCTTCATGAAGAATTTCCCTGGGAAGGCCTGCCTCGAATTGAGCGGCTCGCTTTTCAATTCCTGATGGCCGCCAATCTTCTGGGGTTGGTGGCGGTAGGGAGCGGGCTTTTCCGGAGGCGCCGGGAGACCCTTTTTTCCCGGGACTCGGCGCTCAGGCGTAGAAAGTTGGCGCGGTCCACAGCCCTTCGCGAGATGAAATCCTTAAAACGACTGACCGAAGGTCAAAAACCGGAAGACGCCGCACGATTCCTGGCGGAGGCCGAGAAGGTTTTAAACGACTACCTTTCCAATAAATTTAATCTCTCCCTGTACCAATTGACGAGGAAGTGGCTTGAGGAAAAGCTCGCTCGGGCGTTAGGCCCCGACGATCCCTTGCTGAAACAAATGGAGGAGTTCTATGAAGTTGCCGGAGAGACTCGTTTCGGGCGGGGGATGCTCCTGGCTCAGGAGCGGCGTGAATTCTTTGAACTGATCAAAACCGTTATCGAACGAATCGAAAAATTGCCCGAAAAGCATTTCACGGAGAAATGAGTATGAAACAACTTCATTGGTTTTTGTTTTTCGCCCTCCTTTTCCCGCCGGCCGTCTCGGGCGAGACAAAAAGTCCGTTGGCGGTCTTTCAGGAGGCGAACGGCGCGTATCGCGGCGGGGATTATTCGCAGGCGGCCTCGCTTTACGAATCGCTCGCCATCCAAGGGGCAGGAAACGCCAGCATTTATTACAATCTCGCCAATGCCTATTTCAAGCAGGACCGTTTGGGTCGGGCGATTCTTTATTATGAGAAGGCGAAGCGCCTCGCCCCCAGAGATCGGGATATTTCGGCGAATCTCGGCCATGCCCGGGGACTCCTCGAATATCGGATTGAGGATAAAAGAAACTGGTATGCGAAGACGGGAGAAGCGATTCTCGCCTATTTCACCCCCCTGGAACTGGGGATTGCGAGCCTGGGGCTAGGCCTTCTTTTCTGGACGAGCTGGGCCTTTTCGCTTTACTTTCGTCCCGCCTCCCGGTGGGGTTGGCGGCGGAAGGCGCTTCTTGTCTTCACCTTGGGTTCGCTCTCGCTCTGGTTCCTGAAAGGAATACAGACCCTCACCCGCCAAGAAGCGATTGTGCTCAAGAGTCAGGCCGCTGTCCGTTACGGGCCCTCCTTCAAGGATCAGGTGGCCTTGCGTCTCGGTGAGGGTTTGAAGGTCGGGGTGAGAAAACAAGCAGGGGAGTGGGACCGTATCGTCTTGACCAATGGAGAGACAGGCTGGATCTATCAGGAGGAGATCGGAGTGATTTAAATGTCGTTACCGGATCGCACTGGACATTTTGGAATTTTTGGAGGTCGTTACGTTCCGGAAACTTTGATGAAGGCGCTCGATGAATTGACACAAGCCTATCAAAGATTCCGTCGAGAGGCGTCCTTCCGAAAAGAATTGCAGGAACTTCTTCGCACTTATGCGGGACGCCCGACTCCGCTTTACGAGGCCCGGAACCTCTCGCGTCATTTTGGCCGGGCCCGGGTCTTTCTCAAGCGGGAGGACCTCTGTCACACGGGCGCCCACAAGATCAATAACACACTCGGACAAGGTCTTCTCGCGAAAAGGCTTGGCAAAAAGCGGGTCATTGCAGAGACCGGTGCGGGCCAGCACGGCGTGGCGGCCGCGACCGCCGCCCGGGTCTTCAATTTGGAGTGTGTGATTTATATGGGGGAGGAGGATATTCATCGGCAAGCCTTAAATGTCTATAAGATGAAGCTCTTGGGGGCAAAGGTGGTGCCTGTCCGTTCGGGTTCTCGGACGCTCAAAGATGCCACCAACGAAGCGATCCGGGATTGGGTGACTCATGTCGAGACCACTCATTACCTCTTGGGCTCGGTGGTGGGGCCGCACCCCTATCCTGTGATGGTGCGCGACTTCCAGTCCGTGATCGGGAAGGAAACTTTGAAGCAATTCCGAGGCGCGGTTCGGTCCCGTTTGCTTCCCGATTACCTGGTGGCCTGTGTCGGGGGAGGGAGCAATGCGATTGGTTTCTTTTATCCCTTTCTTAAAAAGTCCAAAGTGAAGCTGTGGGGTGTCGAGGCCGCGGGCCGGGGACTTGCGACGGGAAAACACGCCGCTTCTTTGACGCGGGGCTCCGTGGGGATTCTTCACGGCATGAAAAGTTACCTCTTGCAGAATCGGGAAGGACAGGTGAAGCTCGCGCATTCGATCTCGGCCGGTCTGGACTACCCCTCTGTGGGCCCGGAGCACGCGTACCTGAAGGAGATTGGGCGCGTTCGATATGAGACGGTGACGGATCGTGAGGCCCTTGAGGGTTTCAGGCTCCTCACGGAACTGGAAGGGATTATGCCGGCCTTGGAGCCGGCGCATGCGATTGCCTTCCTGAAACGCCTCCTGAAACGGACGCGTCCTCAGGAATCGGTGGTGGTCTGTCTCTCCGGCAGGGGAGATAAGGATATCGAGGTGGTCAAACAGCTCCTCCCGTCTTGACAATCCCGCCGGGATCGGGTATCCTAAAATTGGAGATTACAGAATTACATATTTCTAGGAGGTCGTGGTGGAATGATCCGACAGGTGTTGCGGAATGGGCAAATTACACTCCCCAAGGAAGCGGTAGAAT
>CAZMFE010000088.1:0-5010 GCA_964565495.1 uncultured bacterium | reverse complement strand
TCACCTGTATTTGGCCCGAAGGGCCAATCCGCCCTTGGCGGATATACAGGTGATGGGGCGAAGGGCCAAAAGAAGCTCCGCCCGATGATTTTTTCAAGCCAGCCTTTGGCTGGCAGGGAGGTGATGGGATGAAACAGCAGACGCTTCGAGAGCCGGTCTCGTTCCAGGGGACGGGCCTCCACACCGGGAGGATTGTGGAGGTCACCCTGCGGCCAGCTCACCCGGAGACAGGGATTGCGTTCGTGCGGAGTGATCTTGATCCCAACCGACGGGTTCGGGCCACGGTGGAGTCTGTCCTCTCGGATGAGGTTCGTCAAACCACACTCAGGGTGGGAGACGGGGTGGTTCGGACCATTGAACACCTCATGGCGACCTTTCATGGTCTCGGGATTGATAACGCGCTCGTGGAGGTAGGAGGAGAAGAGATTCCAGGGCTCGATGGAAGTGCTAAGGGATTCACTGAAGAAATCCAGCGGGCGGGTGTGATCGAGCAGGATCGGGAGAGAAGATTTATCGAAATCCACGAACCGATCTATATTGATCAGGGGAATCAGAGCCTGGTGATCCTTCCGGCTCCGAATCTAACGATCTCCTATACCCTGAGTTACCGTCATGAGGATTTGCGGGACCAGTTTCTTTCGCTCCGGATCCTGCCGGAGATCTTTGAACGCGAGATTGCTCCGGCCCGCACCTTTGTGCTCAAAGAAGAGGCTCAAGCCCTTCTGGCTCACGGTCTGGGGAAGGGGGCCAACTTTGAAAATACCTTAGTCTTTGAACGAAACCTACCCATCGAAAATTCGCTTCGGTTTGACGACGAGGCCTGCCGGCATAAAATGATGGATCTCCTGGGAGACCTTTTCCTCTTGGGAGGATTTTTGAAAGGACACGTGATCGCCACTCGCAGTGGCCATGCCCTGAACTTGGAACTTGTGAGGAGAATTTCCATGGCTCAATCAAAAAGAAAGCCCTTCAGTTCGGAGGTCCCCTCCACCTTGGATGTTGAGGGAATTCAAAAAATTCTCCCTCATCGTTACCCTTTTCTTTTCGTGGATCGGATTGAAAAATTAGAACCGGGGAGACGAGCCGTGGGTTATAAGCTCGTCAGCATGAATGACTATTACTTCCAGGGTCACTTTCCTGGACACCCTGTCATGCCGGGGGTTCTCATCATGGAGGCCCTTGCCCAAGTGGGGGGGGTCGTGATGCTCTCCACCCCGGAAATGAAAGGAAAGATCGCCTATTTCATGAGCGTAGATTATTGCAAGTTTCGTCAGACCGTTGTCCCCGGCGACGAACTCCGACTGGAAGTGGAGGTGCTTCGCAGCCGGGCAAAGACGGGTCAGTGCGGGGGCCGGGCCTATGTCAAAGAAAGACTCGTTTGCGAAGCCGAGGTGAAATTTGCCATTGTGGATCGGTAACCTTGAGTCGACCGATGCAGAACTTGAAAGGCGCTAAAGTCCATCCTACCGCGATTGTTCATCCCGACGCAGAATTGGGAGAGGGAGTCGAGATCGGGCCTTATTCCATCGTGGACGGGACGGTGAAGGTGGGCGACCGCACGCGGATTGGGGCCCGGGTGACGGTCGAAGGCCACACGACCGCGGGCGAAGACTGTGAAATCTTCACGGGGGCGGTGATTGGAAGCGTCACTCAAGACAAAAAATACGAAGGAGGGACGAGTTATCTTCGAATCGGGAACCGAAATAGGATCCGCGAATATGTCACCGTGAATCCGGGCACCAAGGAGGGGACCGAGACCGTGATTGGAGATGACACCCTTCTCATGGCCTACGCTCACGTGGCCCACGATTGTGTGATTGGAAATCACGTCGTCTTGGCGAATCAGGCAACTTTAGCGGGACATGTGATTGTGGAAGACCGAGCCACCATTGGAGGCCTGAGTGCAGTTCATCAGTTTGTTCGGATTGGAACTTTGGCGATTGTCGGAGGCTGTTCCAAGGTCGTGCAAGACGTCCCCCCTTTTATGATGGTGGATGGGCATCCCGCGAAGGCTTACGGCATCAATTCGGTCGGCTTGGACCGGGCCGGGATTGCCAAGGAAGAAAAAGCTCTGCTCAAAAAGGCCTTCAAGATTCTCTTTCGTTCCGGACTTTCCGTGAAAAATGCAATCCTAAGGATTCAAGAAGAAATTCCCAGGACCCCCTCGATCGAAACCTTGCTCCAATTCCTCAAAGGATCCGAGCGGGGCATTTCGCGTTAAAGCCGCTCTCTTATGAAAACACTCGGACTCATTGCGGGGAAAGGCCGCTTTCCTTTTCTAGTGGCCCAAGAGGCGAGAGAGGAGGGGTACCGTGTGGTCTGCTGTGGAATCGCCAAAGAGTCGGATCCTACGATTGAGGAAGTGACCGACGTCTATCAGGAGATCCAACTGGGCCAACTTAAGAGACTTCGCGATTTTTTCAAACGGGAGGGGGTCTCGGAGGCTATCATGGCCGGAAAAATTGAGAAGACCCGTCTTTTCCAAGGCGAGGTTCGGCCTGATCTCGAAATGGCCAAAGTCCTTTTAAAGGTCCGGGATTTTCGAGACAACTCCCTCTTGGGCGGTTTGGCCCATTATCTTTCTTCTCATGGGATCGAGCTCCAGGACTCGACCTGTTTTCTTAAAAATTCCTTACCGGGCCAAGGAATCTTGGGCAAGCGCACCCCTTCGAGCGGGGTTCAGGCCGATATCGATTTCGGTTGGAAAGTGGCCAAGGCCTTGGCGGCCCTCGATATCGGCCAGACGGTTGTCGTGAAACAAAGGGCGGTGTTGGCGCTGGAAGCGATTGAAGGGACCGATGAGACCATTCGTCGAGGAGGTCTTTTGGGCCGCGGAGGAGTCACGGTGGTGAAAGCCGCCAAGCCTAATCAGGATATGCGCTTTGACGTTCCGGCCGTCGGGCTGGGAACGCTGGAAGGGCTTCTACGCGCGAAGGCGAAGGCCTTGGCCTTCGAAGCGGGAAAGACCCTTTTTATTGAACTTGAAACGTTTATCCGAAAAGCGGATCAGGCAGGCATTGCCTTGGTGGGCCGATGACGATTACGAAAAATAAGGGCGGGGAATCCCTCCCCGGCCTCAAGCGGGAGCTTCTTGAGATCACCACGCTTTATGAAATTTCGAAAGCAACCAACTCCTCCTTGGATCTCGAAGGAGTGATGACCGAGGTTCTCAAGATCCTTCACGAGAAGATGACGATGGAGCGGGGCACTTTGTGCCTCCTAGACGAAGGAACGAACGAAGTTATTATCGAGGTGGCTCGGGGATTGAGTGAAAAAGAAAAAGAAAGAGGCCGATACCGGCTGGGGGAGGGAATTACGGGTCGGGTCGTCGAGGCCGGAGAGCCGATCATCGTCAAGAATGTGGGGGAGGAACCCCTTTTCCTCAACCGGACGCGGGCCCGCGGAGACATTAAGCGGGCCCAGATTTCCTTCCTTTGTGTTCCGATCAAACTCGATGGGAAAACCATTGGGGCCTTCAGTGTGGACCGCCTCTTTCAACAGGATGTTTCTTTTAAAGAGGATATTCGTCTCCTCACCATCATCAGTTCCATGATCGCCCAAGCGGTCCGGATCCATCAAATGGTGGAGAAAGAGAAGCTCCGCCTTCAGGATGAAAACACGAGGCTCCGCCGCCAGCTTAAAAAACGGTTTCATCCTTCCAATATCGTCGGGGAGAGCAAGCGGATGCTCGATGTCTACGATACCCTGGAGCTTGTTTCCAACTCCCGCGCGACGGTCCTCTTACGCGGAGAGAGCGGGACCGGAAAAGAGCTCATCGCTCATGCGATCCATTATCACAGCGACCGGGCGGAGAAACCCTTCATCAAGGTTTCCTGTGCTGCTTTGCCCGAAACCCTCCTCGAGAGCGAACTCTTTGGCTATGAAAAAGGGGCCTTTACCGGAGCCCTGACATCAAAAATCGGCCGATTTGAGATGGCGAATGAGGGGACACTTTTCCTGGATGAAATTGGGGATCTCTCACCCTCCACCCAGGTCAGGCTCCTTCGGGTGCTCCAGGAAAGAGAGTTTGAACGACTGGGCGCAACGCAGACGATCCGTGTGGATATGCGTTTGATTGTCGCGACGAACAAGGATCTAGAGAGGGAAGTGCGGGAGGGACGTTTCCGCGAAGACCTTTATTACCGTTTGAATGTGGTTCCGATTTTCCTTCCGTCCCTGCGTGAGCGGCGTGAAGATATCCCGGTTCTTGTGAATTATTTTCTCAAGCGCTCGAGTGAAGAGAACAAAAAGAACGTGAAGTATATTTCCGATCAGGCCATGGAAATCTTGATGAATTACGCCTGGCCGGGAAATGTCCGCGAACTTGAGAATGCGATTGAACGCGCCGTGGTCCTTTGCAAAAAGGAGACCCTCACTCCGGAACTTTTCCCGATTCCCCAAGACGGACAAAGTGCCGGCCTCACCACCTTCAGCCCCGAGTCAGGCTCCGAGCCCCTTCCCTCTCTCCTTCCTGAGGCCATCGAGATGCTGGAGAGGCGGATGATTGAATCGTCGCTTCAGAAAACAGGGGGGAACCAGCGCCGCGCCGCCCAGCTTTTGGGCCTCACGGAGCGAATGATCGGATACAAGATCAGAAGGTACGGCTTAAAGCCCAAATTAACGGATTGAGCTTCTGGAATGGCACTGGTCCTGAAACGCGTTGATCGCCCCCGTGAACTCAAATGGTTCCAGGCCGGCGCCATGCTCTATGGCGACTGGGGCACGAGCAAGGCTTATGTCTTAGGAATCGCCTTTGCACTTTCAGGACACGCCTCCTGGCTTTTTCTCGGGTTGATGTCGGCTCTCACGGCGATGGTCGGTGTTTGCTACATGATTGTCTGCCATGCCTACCCGGATGGAGGTGGAGTTTATTCCTCGGTCAAACGCCGCTCCCAGACTCTGGCGGTCATTGGCGCTTTTTTGTTGATTGCGGATTATGTGGTTACAGCCTCTTTGAGCGCCCTCGACGCCTTTCACTATTTCAATTTTTCACGGCCTGAACTCTGGGCC
>CAZMFE010000087.1:0-5037 GCA_964565495.1 uncultured bacterium | reverse complement strand
TCTCCTGATAAACGTCGTCCCTTAATTTTAAAGAGAGAGTTTTGGACATTTCAATCGCCCTCCAGTCAAAATGAGTATATACTATGAGAATATACCTGTCAAGGCCGCCAAAAACAATTCAACTCCATCGAATCCATTGAGAGTGTTAGCAAAAAGTGTTAGCATTTTCGCTGGGTTCAAATCCCCGCCTGCCGGCGGGCAGGCCAACGTCTCCGCCATCCTGCGCTCTCCTTCGGAGAGCTTCGGATGGCAGAGCGGTTTCCGCCTAACAGACTGGCGGATCCCTGCCCGACGACTGGCAGGCGGGCGCCGTTTTGTTGGGCGGAGAATGCGGCAGAAAGCCATTGATAGGTTAAGGAGGAGTGCCGGAGTGGTTGAACGGGGCAGTCTCGAAAACTGCTGTATCCGCAAGGGTACCAAAGGTTCGAATCCTTTCTCCTCCGAATCCCCGCCTGCCGGCGGGCAGGCTCGCGGCTCCGCCATCAAGGGCTGCTTCAACGAGGTGATCTGTGATCTACGAAGAAGTCTTTGCGAGATTGAATCGAAGAGGGGTGAAGTATGCAGTTGTGGGAGGAATTGCGGTCCTACTCCACGGGTTGGCAAAATTTACCGCGGATTTGGATCTCACCATCGATGGTTCCCCGAGCAATGTTGACAAGTTATTTGACGCCCTCAAGGAGTTGGGTTATCTTCCTCGAGTTCCTGTAACGGCCCGAGACTTTAAAGACCCAAAGAAAAGGAAAGAAGGGATCAAAGACAGAAACAGGAAGGCCTTTTCCTTCTTTCATCGAAAAGATCCTTTTAACTTTTAAGATGATTGATATCCTGATCACAAAAATCGATCACTTCCGGGCAATTAAAAAGGTGACTCACCAGGTGGGGAGGCTTAAAATCCCAACGGCTTCCATTCCCGATTTGTTAACGATGAAGAAAGAAGCGGGGCGGCCTAAAGACCAGCCCGACCTTCAGTGGCTTGAGGAGATGGAAAGGATTCGGAGGAGGAAGAAATGAGGAGGGGGTTGGATCCCGAGTCTAGGAATTACCTTTTGAATTGTCTCAAGACGACTCCCAAACAAAGGATGGATTGGCTGACCGGGGCTCACGAATTTGTCCGAAAGACGATGTCACTGAAAAAAAGGCGGCTTTGGTTGCATCGGAGGAGTGAAGGACTGGTATGAAGAGACAAAAGGGCGAACCCTACCTCATCTTCGCGCGGAAATTCCGGCCCGAGACTTTTGACGAAGTCGTGGGCCAGGAATCGACCACCCAGATCCTGCGAAACGCGATCCGCACAGGCCGCATCCCCCAGAGTTTTCTTTTCGCCGGCCCTCGGGGGGTCGGAAAGACCTCGACGGCACGGATCCTCGCCAAGGCCCTCAATTGCGTGAAAGGCCCCGCCCCCGCTCCCTGCAATGAGTGCGAGATTTGTCGGGAAATCACGCGGGCCATTTCTCTCGATGTCCTCGAAGTCGACGGTGCCAGCAACCGGGGGATCGAAGAGATCCGCACCTTGCGGGAAAATGTGAAATTCAAGCCGGCCCAGTCGCGCTTTAAAATCTACATTATCGATGAAGTCCATATGCTCACCGGGGAAGCCTTCAACGCCCTCCTCAAAACCCTCGAAGAACCGCCCGAACATGTGAAATTCATTTTTGCCACGACCGAGCCGCACAAAGTCCCCCTCACGATCCTCTCGCGCTGCCAAAGGTTCAATTTCAAGCGCATCCCCACGGAGAGGATCGTGCAGAAACTCGAAGAGGTCGCCAAGGCGGAAGGCCTCGCGCCTGAGCCCAAGGCCCTTTTCCTTATGGCGCGCTCAAGCGACGGCTCTTTGAGAGACGCCGAAACTCTTCTGGATCAACTGGGGGCTCTTTCTGGGGGCGAGATTGGCGAGGAGGATGTCCTCTTTGCCCTTGGGCTGGCTGGGGAAGAGGTTTATTTTGAACTCTTGGAAGCCCTGCACCGGAAAGATGCCCAGAAAATTCTTTCTCTCGTGAAGCAGCTTTACGAATCAGGCAAGGATTTGGTGCAGTTTGGGCGCGGCCTTTATGAGTTTTTTCGAAATCTCCTGCTCCTTCGGATGGGGCAGGGGATGGAGGCCTTCCTCGAAATGAGCGAGGAATCCGAGAAGCGGCTCGCTTCCTTTAAAGACACCTTTTCCCGCGAGGAACTTCTCCTTATCCTAAGCCTCTTTCAAAATCTTCAAGGGGATCTCAGGCGTTCACTCGCTTCGCCCAAGCTTCTTTTGGAAACCGCGCTCTTGAAACTCCTCCACTTGGAAGGACTTCACGAGGTGAGGGAGCTTTTGGAAACCGTTGAGGAAACTCCAAAGGGGCCTGGCCCCTTCGGCATGGCGCCCCCCCCGGCCCCTCGCGACGCTTCGCAGATTGCCTGCCTGCCGGCGAGGCAGGCTTCGTCGTCCCCCCGGGAAAGCGCCGGGACTCCTCGCCCGGGCGGCGAAGGAACCGACCCCCCCTCTGTTCCCGCGTACACGCTTGAGACGGTCCAGCGGATTTGGCCCCAGGTCCTTGAGGTGATCAAGACCCGGGAGATGTCGACCGGAATGTTTCTGGCGGAGGCAGAGCCGATTGAAGTCACAGGGAACCTGGTGGTCCTGGGTCTCCCGGAAGAGTTTCAGTTTCACAGGGAAATGTTGGAGCGCACAGAGAAACGGAAATTGATCGAGGGGGTTTTCTCCCAATTCCTGGGCGGGGCCCCCCAGATTCAGTTGGTGACGACCCGTCTCGCGCAGGGCGAAAATCCGGGGGCGGCTCATCCTCCCAAAGAAGCCCCGAAACTCCCCGAGATCGTCCGGCAGGCGATGGATATTTTTCAGGGAAGCAAAATCGTTCGGGCTGACGAGTGAGAAACCGCGGGGTTTCGGAACGGATGGCAAAATTGATCGGGGCGCTGAACCGCCTTCCGGGGATCGGCGAGCGCTCGGCCGAACGGATCGTTTTTTATCTCTTGAAAGCCCCGCTTGAGGAAAGCCTCCAGCTCGGCGAGCTTTTAAAGGCGGTCCGCAGCCAGACCAAGTTTTGCCGCGAGTGCCGCAATTTGTCCGATGCCGAGACCTGCCGCGTCTGTGAAGATCCCGCCCGCGACCGAAACCTTCTTTGCGTGATGGAAGACCCGAAAGATGTCGTCTCGATGGAGAAGACCGGCTCCTACCGCGGCCTCTACCATGTTCTCTTGGGAAGGCTCGCTCCTTTGGAGGGGATCGGGCCTGAGGAACTCCGCGTCCGGGATTTGATCCGGCTGGTGAAGGGGAAGAAATTCGGCGAGGTGATCCTGGCGATGAACCCGAATACGGAGGGCGAAGCGACCGCGCTTTATCTGGCCGAGACCCTGAGGCCGCTCGGAGTCAAGGTCTCCCGCCTCGCCCGCGGGATTCCGGTGGGGAGCGCGATCGAATTTATGGATCCCGCCACGCTTCAGCGATCCCTCGAGGGCCGGCAGAGTTTTGGATGAGATTCGTAGGCTAAAAGCAGCCAGGCAACATTGAACTACCCTACGGGCAGGGTGGTCAGATGTTGCCTGGCTGCTAAAAATACGTCGTCTGCCATAAAACACAGCGGACTCCTCGTAATGACGGTTCTGTCAGCGACCCTTGGTCTCATGGGATGCGCCCGCCTGTTTGGATGGGATATTCATGCGCCGGGGATTCTCTCAAACAATTTCTCGCAAACGGTTCAGCCGATTCCTGAGCGGATCGCACTTTATCTCCCCCCCGAACTTTTGAAATACGAATCTCGAGATCGAGGCTCCCGGACGGCCGATCCCCAGACCTATCATATCGGAGAGGCCCTGGGGCCGATGCTGGTGGAAGCCTTTCAGGAAGGTTTTGAGGAATTTATTTTTCTCGAAACCGAGCCGACCCGGGAAGTCCTGAAACGCTACGGGATCCCCTGGGTGGCCGTGGTCCGAGTGAAGGAGTTTAGGAATCGGGTGAGCTGGCGGGGCCAGGCGATCGCGCTCGCCACGGAAACGGTCGTGCTGGATTCCGATCTTCACTTGTTCACCCGGTTTGAATCGCAAGGATCGAGTGAGTCCGAAAAGGTCTTTGCCAAAAAAGGGGGTCCGGAGGTCAACCTGAATGCGGCGATCGAGTCGAACGTCTTGGCGATCATCCAGAATCTTCAGGGTTGGAAACCGTGAAACCTAGGAAAAGCAGCCAGGCAACATCTGACCACCCTGCCCGTAGGGTAGTTCAATGTTGCCTGGCTGCTTTTAGCCTCGCCATTGTTCCTAGTATTTTCGCTTCCGAGGTGATGGAAGAGAGCGGTACTCGTGTCATTGTGAGGGAACATCCCAAGACCGGAAAACCTTACGTGAGCATCGTCCCCTTCCAAGGAGAGATCCCGCTCGATCCCTTCACCGGTCAAAGGAAATATTCCCGCCCTGATTACCGAATGCTCGATCCCAAGATCAAGTCGGGCCAAATTCCTTACGAGGGTCCTTATAGCGACCGAAAAAAGATTTATATTTTTGCCGCAAGTCTCGCCGCGCTCGGCACCGCGAGCGGTGCGGCGGTCACAGCCCTCGCCCCAGCCGCTACCGGGGCAGGCGCTTCGGGGGGAGCCGGCGCCTATTTCGCAGGGGGTGGAGCCGTGGTGGCAGGGACCGCGGTCACGGCCGCCCGTGTCAACCGGAGCGATCCTGAAAAACAAAACTATACCCTTCGTTCTGAATCCCGCTTGGTGAAAGAGGAGGAAAAGAAATGACGATCTCCACGGAGGTTCTCTTCTCTTGGGCCCGGTTTGCCACTTTTTTGGTTGCAGGTTTGAATCTGCTGTTTGGAATTTTTAGCGCGTGCTGGCCGGGCCGTTCCATCTTGCTTTACGAAGGGCTCATGGCGAGACTCAACTGGCAGGTCGAACCGATCGATGAGGCGCGCGAGGTCCGAAATACGCGGCTCCTCGCGACGGTTCTTATCCTCTTGAACCTGCTGGTGTTAGGAATGTTGATCCGAGGGAGAATTTGACAGCGGGACCCTTTATCAGGCAGAGTTTACGTAGAAGGATCTGAAAGAATGTC
>CAZMFE010000086.1:0-5072 GCA_964565495.1 uncultured bacterium | reverse complement strand
AGCTGATAAAGATCGATCCAATCCGTCCGGAGACGCTTCAGACTTTCGTCACAGGCAAACCGGATGTACTCCGGATCGAAATTTTTTTTTGTGCCGCCGTGATAAAAATCCCAGCCGACTTTGGTGACGATTACAGCTTTTTCGCGCTTGCCTTTTAAAAATTTACCGACGAGTCCTTCCGAATGTCCTTCGCCGTAAGTGTCGGCGGTGTCAAAGAAGTTGACGCCGTGTTCCCATGCCGCGGTGAGAGCTTCCAAAGAATTTTCATCGCGGGTGGGGCCGTAGCTTGTGCCGCCGATGGCCCAAGCACCGAACCCGACTTCAGAAACACGAAATCCAGTGCGTCCTAAGGTTCGATATTTCATACGATTTTCATCCGATTTGTTCAGCTAGACCGCGTTTAAGAATGTGATTCACGGATATGCTTTCCCGTAAGCCGGTAGCCTTTTACTCTCTTCTGCTCAATCCGCTCCTGGCCGAAGATGAGCGTTTCCTTATTCGGCCAAACCAGTTCGAGTCTATTGCGGTTCATGGATATGTGTCTCTCTAAAATGCAATGGGTTACATATTTTTTTATGCGGCCATCTTGAAAACTTCCGGACAGAGGATTAGGATTGTATTGTCGATAATATAGCTTGACTGTTGATTCAAAAACAGTATTATTCCTTTCAACTTCCCCCTAGTTGCTTGCGATTAGGGGGACCGGGCGAGGGAAACCTCGCCCAACCTGTTTTTGGCCTCATTCCACAATACAAGCGTCGATCATCCGCCTCGTAATCTGAATAAACTCCACTTCCAAGCCGCATCGATTCCTGAGCGCTAACGCATTCCGATAAGTATTATGAACGTAGCTAATGCTCACTTTCTTCCTGGCGTCTGAGATTTTTCCTTTTTTCATTTTTCACGCCATAATGCTTCGGCTTTTTCTTAATTCTCACAGTTTGAATCAGTCGAATAAAAGAAGAAACAGAGGAAGCGGGATCAAGAATGTGTCTTCTCTTTTTCCAAAATCAGACCACTCTTTGGTTACCACGATGGGTTGCACAGATTTGGAAAATCGGGCTGCAAAGTGGCGGATCCCGCGAAAATCTTGCGGAGAGAGCACATTGCGATATTTGACTTCGACGGGCAAGAAACGTTGAGGTCCGATATGTACAATGAAGTCAACGTCGCCGTGACGTTCCCTGTAATAATCCATTTGAATTGTTCCGCGCCATTTCTTTAATGCCAGAAAGACCATATTTTCAGCATAGAGGCCGAGGGTTGTGGAGTCGACGAGAAGGGTCTCCGTCAATCTTAAAACCGCGTTTCGGAGTGCGAGGTCGACAAGATAGAACTTCATCATTCCTTTGCGTATACGAAGCGGTCTGGCTCGGAATTTTGATATTCGGTAAACAAGGTCAGTCATTTCGAGGAGAGGGATATATTTGTCTATTTGTTGGGCTTTTACCTGCGTTTCTTTAGCCACCGATTGAACATTGATCTCACGGCCCGGCATTTCGAGAAGGGAGATATAAAAACGTTTGAGAAGCTCCGGCTTTCGAAACTCAGCGGCCAGAACAAGATCCTCATAGATGACTTTTTTCACTTGATTATCATACAAATATTCCTGCTTGGTCGCCCAGTCAGGAAGTGTCCAGACTTCGGGAAATCCTCCTTCAAGAAAAAATTTTTTAAGGAGGGAATCCAAGCGTTCTTGTAATGGGGGGTGCGGCGGCGCAAGACCTACCTTTTCTGTTTCCACGGAAGGATCCTCGGCAAGCATCCCTCGGATAGTTTTTCCTTTCTCGTAGAGTTCGTCAACTTCGGAAACCAGTGCCGGCTCTTCCCTGAGATGGTACAAAACATATTCTCGGAATGAGAAGGGCAGGAGATGATAATCTTTAATTCGCCCCAGAAGGCTCTCTCGGCTTCTTTTGAAAATTGGGGAGGAGGCGGATCCGGAAATGACCACACTCATCGGGTATTTTAAATCATAATATTTTTTAAGGTAAAGCTCCCAACGATCGAGACGCTGGATTTCATCGAGGAAAAGAAAAGTCGGCCCTTCCTTTTTGTGCTTCAGAACTATTTTCACCACAAAGTCGATTAATTCGTGAACTTTGATTTTGCTCGTGCTCAAGGCGGGATCATCAAACTGGTAGTAAATAATCCGTTGGGGCTGAACACCCCCTCTTAGCAAATAACGTATCATTTGCTGAAGAAGAGTACTTTTTCCTATCCGACGAGGGCCTGTGATCGAAAGCATTTGGGGAATCCGTTGAAGGTCATCAACAAGTGTCGAAAAAATAGGGCGGTGAAAAGGCGGAAGAGGACTTTCAAAGACTGCTCCGGAGGCATCCCACCAGGGATTATAGGGGTTCAGAATTAATTGGAAATCGAGCACTTACAACCCTCCTGAAAATTATCGATATCATAATATAAATAATTTGTTGGAAACATACAACTTGTTTTTATTCAAAGAGTTGCGGACGTAGTTAACTTCTCTTTCTCTCTGGTAAATTGCGTTTACTAAAAATGGAGGGTGTGCTCAGGCGGGAACGGCGGGATTGCCAGCTTTGTCGACGACTTAGATTTGATCGCGGCCGCCGTAAAGATCAAACCAGGGCTTGGCTCCCCGGTCGAGGACGGCGTTCAAGGCCTGAATATTTCTCACGCCGCGGTCGCGGAGCCAATCCTCAAGGGCCTTCACGCCCTGTTTTGCGTAAACCGGAATCCCTTCCTTCCAAGTAGCCCGGCCGCAAAGGACGCCCGCAAAGTTCACACCCGCTTCAGCGGCAAGCTCCAAACTTTCGCGGAATTCGTCGTCATCCACCCCCGCGCTCAGATAAATGAAGGGCTTCCTCGCCGCCTGCGCGGCCTCCCGAAAGTATTGAAGGGCTTCCTTGCGGGAATAAGCCTGGGTGCCCTTGAAGGCCTTGGTTCCTTCCACAAATTGAAGGTTAACAGGAATTTCCACCTTGAGAACATCCACGTGATATTCCGGTTTGGAAAATTCTTCCATGCTTTTGGCGACCACCCGTGGCTTTTGTTTGGCGAAGGCCGCGTCTTTCCCGTCTGAGCCATCGACCGGATAACCAACAAATTCAAAGAAAAATGGGACGTCGTGATAAGCGCACTCCGCGCCGATCCGTTCGATAAATGTATGCTTGAAGCGATTAATCTCTTTTTTCTCGTCGGGGTGGTAATAAATTAAAACCTTGACCGCATCCGCGCCGGCCCGGATCAATTTGGAAACGGTCCAATCTTCAAGAAGGTCGGGAATTCTTCCCGGCCGAGTGTTGTCATACCCGGAAGCTTCGTAGGCCAAAAGGACTCCCGCATTTTTATCACAAGCCTTGACCGCCTCGAGGCCGTACTCGGGATCTAACAGAATAGCGCTGGCGTAGGGCGTCAAGATTTTCGTCACCGCCACTTTGAATTCTGAAAGCATGGCCGAAGTGATCTCTTTGGGATCGACCCCTTTGGCCTTGGCGATGGATTTGAGAAGGGACCCCCGCTGATCCATGGCCGCCGCGCGGATCACCCCCTTCCCATCCGAGAGCGCTTTTAATCCTTTCAGCTTCCCCGGCGTGATTTTCGTCATGATTTTAAAGCTTCGTCGATCGCCCGCTGGATATTCGCCTGAGATTGAAACCCGACGATTTGATGGGCTACTTTTCCGTCTTTGAAAAAAAGGAGGGTGGGAATGCCTTGAATCCCGAACTCTTGGGCCGTCTCCGGATTCTCGTCGACATTGAGTTTCCCCACTTTGAGTTTTCCGGCATTTGTCTCCGCAATCTTCACGACCACGGGAGCAAGCGCCCGACACGGAGCGCACCACTCGGCCCAGAAATCGACTAAAACCGGTGTGGGCGAATCGAGAACTTCGGCTTTAAAAGTGTTATCTGTGACGACCTTAATAAATGTCCCCTCAACCATAGGTAAAGTCCCTCCTTGCTTGCCGAAAGGAGGCTAATATACAATACGAAGCGGGAGGCAAGCAACTGCGTATTCTTTTCCGCCCATGCCAACGATCGCAAACCGACTCCTTAAAGAAAGAAGTCCTTACCTTCGCGCTGCTCGCCACCAACCCGTTCAGTGGTACGCCTGGTCCCCCGAAGCCTTTCGGGAGGCCGAGCGCCTTGACCGGCCCATTCTCCTCGATATCGGAGCCGCCTGGTGCCATTGGTGTCATGTCATTGACCGGGAAAGTTACGAGAACGAAGAAATTGCCCGGATCATTAATGACCATTTCATCGCGATTAAAGTGGACCGCGATGAAAGGCCGGATATCGATGCCAGATACCAGCTTGCGGTCAGCGCCCTCACGGGTCTTGGGGGCTGGCCCCTCACCGCCTTTCTCACTCCCAAAGGAGAAGTCTTCTACGGCGGTACCTATTTTCCCCCGGAGGACAGTTACGGCGAGCCGGGGTTCAAGCGGATCCTGAAACGACTTGCGGGACTCTACGAGAACCGCAAACAGGATATCCTCGAGGACGCCAAAAAAATTGCATCCCTTTTCGAAAGTTCAAAGACCCCGATCCCCTCCCTTGAAGTGCTGAAGGCGGAACTCGTCGAACGATGCCTCTCGACCTTGAAACACCAATTTGACTTCGCCCATGGAGGTTTTGGTAATGCGCCGAAATTTTTTCATCCGAGCGCCCTCGAATTTATTCTCGATCAATATTTTTTCTCGCGCGCCAGCTGGCTTAAGGCCGTGATCGAAAAGACCTTGGAGGGAATGGGAAAAGGAGGGGTCTGGGACCAGCTGGGCGGCGGTTTTCACCGTTATTCGGTGGATGAGCGGTGGGTGGTTCCCCACTTTGAAAAGATGTCTTACGACAATGCCTCCCTTTTAGCCGTCTATTCCAAGGCCTTTAGTCTCCTCCAGAAGCCTTTCTTTCGTGAGATTGCTTTGGGAATCATCCGCTGGGCCCGAGAGGTGCTGATCGACATGAAACGAGGCGGGTTTTACGCGAGTCAAGACGCCGATATCAATCTTCACGACGACGGTGACTACTATACCTGGACCGAGCGGGAAGTCGAAACCCTCCTCACCCCCGAAGAAGCCTCTGTCCTCCTTCCCCATT
>CAZMFE010000085.1:0-5108 GCA_964565495.1 uncultured bacterium | reverse complement strand
GGCCATCGCGAAGTTCGCTTTTTTGTTGATCTTTCCCCAGGAACGGGCCTCGGAGAGGGTGCTCCCGCTTAAGCCCCCCCAGTGGGGGACATCGGTCGTCACCTGAATCGCATATTTGTGGCCTCCCGTTTCTCTCCCGAAGATATAACCCATCACCACGGAATCGTTAATGTAATTTTTGGGAACCCCCCCGGCGACATAAAAAGCGGAAGTCCGATTTGAATGGACGACGATTTGAGTCAGTTCATAATTGTCTCGGATCGAATCAATCGTAATCCGAGGCCGCCCCGTTTTCTTCGCGACATAGTAATGTTCGGTCAGGCCGATCCCAATGGAAGAGTCATTGAGGGCCGGACAAAAAATGGGGACTCCTCTCTTGCGGGCCTCTACCAGGATCGAATCTTTGTCCTCAATCGTCTCACTCAGGCGAAGAAGAAATTCTCGCGAGGAATAGCCACGAGGTTCGAGTGAATCCGCAAATCGCCCGATCGAAGTGTCAAATTCTTGAAATTTCTCCTCATCGACATAGGTGTCATAAATCCGGTCAATCAAAAGATCCCGAAGCTCAGCATCATCCGCCTCTGGGCTCCCGACCGCATGGACCCCCCCTTTGGCCGCATAATAATCTTGGTAAAGGATGGCCCCGGTAGAAACGACGACATCCACCATATTGTAATGAATAAGATCTCGAATCACCTTCCGGAGTCCTGCGGCGATTAAAGGACCCGCCAACCCCAAGAGGATCGTTGGTCGTTCCTCATCGGTCAGCATTCGTTCAAAAACCTGGGCGGCCAGACCCAGGTTACGGGCTTGAATCGAGGTGCCCGCATATTGGGTGAGGACGTCTCGAACATTCTTGATCTTTTCGAGGTCCAGTTGTCGGATCGGTTCGGAGAGAAGCTCCCTTTTTTTCCGTTTCGATTCTGGATCCTGAATCTGGGGAAGGAGCCAGTCACTATAGTTTTTATTCATAGGCATTATCCTACGAAAATTTCTAGAATCTGCAAGAAAAAAGGCCTAAGATAAGAAAAAATGAAGATTCGTCGGATTATTCTCGGAATCACTTTTTTCGTTCCTCCCACGACCCTTTATGCCGGCGATGTCCAAAACATCAACTATATCGAACGGGGTTTTTTCCGGATTTTCACGGCTGCTTTCCAGCTTCCAATCTACTTGGTTCAAAAGACTTTAAATGGGCCGCCGATCGTTGGCACGGTCGATGGGGTTTTGACAGGAACCTTTTACGCGATTTCGTCAGTAACAGGAGGAGTCTTTGACCTCGTCCGTGGAGCTGTACCCTATGCGAAGTACCTCATCTTCTTTGTCTAATTTCTTGTCCCGAGCGGCGTTTATTTTCCTTCTCTCGCTTTTTCTCGCCTCTTCCGCGGACGCTGCCAAACCCCGTTCGAAGGTTCCGGTCCTGACGCCTTTAAACGATTGGCTTTATCGGGGTTCTGAGCCCAAGGAGGGAGATTTTGCCAAGCTCAAGGAAAAGGGGATCCGGACCGTCATCGATTTTCGAGATAAGCCAGAGCGGGTTGAATGGGAAAAGAAAAAGGTCGAGGCCCTAGGGATGAATTATTTCAACCTGCCTTGGTTGATCACAAGATCGGTCAAGCCGGAACTTCTGGACCAGTTTTTCGAGATTCTTGATGACCCCACCCACCGCCCCGTCTTGATTCATTGCCAGCATGGACGGGACCGGACGGGAGTGATGGCGACTCTGGCTCTCATGCGCTATGAGGGGCTCTCCGAGGAGGAGGCGAGGGAATCGGCGCTCGAAACCATCCGCCCCCATTGGCGCTACCAGTTTTTTGTCAATCAGAAGATTGATGATCTGATTAAAGCAAGGCCCGCGGCGGTTCAAGGGAAGACCGAGCCCGGTGCCGTCACCGAAGACCAAAAACAGCTGATCGAATGGGCCCGGGAGGCTAGGCAACGCGCCCTCGAGGAAACTACCGCTTCCGGGTGATTTGGACCCCCACGTTTCGGGCGACCCGGATGGCGCCTGGCTTTGAGACTCGAACTGTGATTTGACGGAGATTGAATTCTTTGAGCGCCAGACGGGCGATAAATTCTGCCAGAGATTCCACGAGCAAAAACCGGGTTTTTTTAATCCGGGCGAGGAGGAATTTAACCACCTTTTTATAATTGATTGTGTCTTCGACCCGATCGCGTCTTGCGGCCCGGCGGGCATCGGTCAGGATCTCAAGATCGATCCGGACCTTTTGCCTTACCTTTCTCTCCCAATCAAAAATCCCGATGACACAACGCGTCTGGAGCCCTTCGATAAAGATGAAATCTTTCTTCGAGTCCATAGGTGAGTCTTGTTAGCTGAGAAAGGTTACTATAATATACTTTGGTAATGAAAAGTCATAGTTGTCATTGCGAGGAGGCCGAAGGCCGACGAAGCAATCCACGAACTGAGATTGCTTCGCTTCGCTCGCAATGACGACAAGAGTCGATCCTCTCTGTCCTTACTTCGGATCATGTGGCGGTTGTGCCTACCAAGACTTAACCTATGCGGAAGAGCTTTCACTCAAGGAGAGAAATCTTAAGACGCTTCTTCAAGAAGGGCTCGGCCTTTCCTCGGAAGTTTTTCTTCCCCTCATCGGCTCCCCCACCCCCTATCACTATCGATCTCGCCTCGATCTTTCATTTCGCCGGAACAATGGAAATTTCTTACTCGGATTTATGGAGGAGGGGACGCGCCGGCTCGTCTCGATCGATTCCTGTGCGATCGCTCGTCCTGAAATCAGCGCCTTCCTTCCCCCCCTGAAAGCACTGGCTCGGGAAAGGCTTCCTGAGAATTATCGAAGCGCCAATCTCGTTGTTAAGACAGGAGGTGAAGGAAAAGTTCGTTGGGGAGGCATTGGGCAAGGATCGCTCCGGCTCCCCCCCTCGGATTATTTTTGGACCGAGATTGAAGGGAAAAAAATTTTTTACTCCCTCGACTCCTTTTTCCAAGCGAATCTTGGTATTCTTCCACTTTTCCTGAAAACCCTTCGTTCCCTCCTCGATTTAACTCCCGAGACTTACCTTCTTGATCTTTATGCGGGCGTCGGCCTCTTTGGGGTGGTCTTCGCCGAAGAGGCCCGAGGGGTATGGGCGGTTGAAGAAAATCCAAGCGCCGTTCAGGTGGCCCAGTTTAACCGTCAGTTCCACGGCCTTTCGCAAGTCTTCTTAAGGCAGGGTAAGACCGAAGATTGTTTGCAAGAGATTTTGACGGCATTGGAAGGGGAACCCAAAGTGGCGATTGTCGACCCTCCGAGAAAAGGGCTCGGCCGAGCCCTTGAAAAATTGATTCAGGCCAAAACCCTGAGGACCCTTGTTTACATTTCCTGCCACCCCCCTGCTCTTCTTCAGGATCTTCAGGAATTTTTGAAGGCGGGATGGCGCATCGATCGAATGATTCCTTTTGATTTCTTCCCGCGGACCAAACACCTTGAGGTTGTCGTCCGACTCTTGGCCGAGGGATGATCCCTTCTCTGATGGAAAAGCCTCACGCCTATCCCTCGGAAAGTGCCGGGGGAATGATGTCTCTGGAATTTACAGCGCTCCCTAAAGACCTCGCGGTGGGAGAGGCCATCAAGAGGATCCGCTCCCTCGGCCGGCAAAACCCCCTTTCCTATGTTTATGTCACGGATGAGGAGAACCGGCTCGAAGGAGTTCTTTCGATGAGAGATCTCGTATTGGCCCATCCTGAGACAACGATTGAATCGATCATGTTGCGAGAAGTGGTTTCGGTTCCGGCAAGGATGGATCGGGAAGAGGTGGCGAAGGTTGCCCTCAATCGCCGTTACCTCGCCATCCCGGTTGTTGATTCCGAGGCGAGGCTCCTCGGGATTATCCCTTCAGAGGATTTGATTCAGGTGGTCGAGCGAGAGGCCTCCGAAGATATCCAAAAAATGTTTGGGGCCGGTGGGGATGAACAGGTCTTTTCCCCCGTATTTTTTTCTTTGCGAAAACGACTCCCTTGGCTTCAAGTGAACCTGGCAACCGCTTTTCTGGCGGCCGCTGTCGTCGGTCTTTTTGAGAACACGATCGCCCGAATCACCGCCTTGGCGGTGTTTCTTCCAGTGGTCGCAGGTCAGGGGGGCAATACCGGCACCCAGACCTTGGCAGTCGTCATTCGCGGACTCGCGCTGGGAGAGGTGGAGAAGGGGTTGGCGGGTCGGGTGGTCATGAAGGAAATGTCTCTGGGGGTCCTGAACGGAATTTGTGTGGGGCTTGTGACCGCCGGAGTGGCCATTCTTTGGCAGGGAAATCCATTTTTTGGTTTGGTGATCGGTCTTGCCATGGTGGCCAATATGGTGGTTGCCTCGATTTCGGGGGCCCTGATTCCCATTGGGATGCGGGCCCTGGGGTGGGATCCCGCTCAATCGTCTTCGATCATCTTAACCACCATTACCGATGTGATGGGATTTTTTTCATTTCTCGGCCTCGCTACCCTCTTCCAGCACCTTTTGGTGTAAAATATCCTGTTTCGATGCCGACGAAACCTTCAAAAAAGTTAGAAACGTTCCCCAACCCTTATCCGGATCGGGAGTATGAGATTTCTTTTGATTGCCCGGAATTCACCTGCGTTTGCCCCCGGACCGCCCAGCCCGATTTTGCGACGCTTAGGATCCGCTACGTTCCGGACCGGCGCTGCGTGGAGCTCAAAAGTCTCAAACTCTATCTTTGGTCTTACCGCAACGAAGGGCATTTTCACGAAGAGGTGACCAATCGGATTCTCGATGATTTGGTGAAGGTAGCCCGGCCGAGGCGGATCTCGATTGAAGGGGATTTTTACATCCGAGGAGGGATCCATACCGTGGTGCGGGTCTCGTATGAGAAGGGGAAAAAGTAAATTTGCGTTTCTCTTTCTTGGAGTGGCTTTGCTTTGTTTTGGATTTGATCTTTTTCATTATGGCCACCACTTGGCGCATGACCCGGCCCTGCTTGGGCTTCCCGGTGTCCCCTGGAAGCTGGCGTGGAAAGGGGCGGTTTTTGTCGGGACTCTTGGCCTTCTCGTTTTTTCTCGGAGGAGTTGATGAGGGCTTTGCCCGAAGCGGAAGTGTCGATTGCGAGCGGGCGCGTGAAATGATGGAGGAGTCAGGAGTCGC
>CAZMFE010000084.1:0-5114 GCA_964565495.1 uncultured bacterium | reverse complement strand
GTAAGACTGTCTTCGGCCCTGATGGCGTCGGTGAAGGAAATTTTCTCGTTGCCAGCGCAGACATCCTTGAAGAAGGGCCGAATCGGATTCGCCACTGGGATCTTTTGTCTCTTCCTTCTCACCTTCCTGACACCTCTGCACGCTGTGGAGGAGAAAGTTATTCCTCCTTTCGATCATTCGGAGTGGGATCAGTTTTTGAAGAAATTTGTCAATGAGAAGGGGGAAATGAATTATCGGACCGCCCAAAAGGAACCCAGCCTGCTGGAGGCTTACCTCGAGAAATTGAAATCGATTCCTGCCGAGAGCTTTAGGGAATGGCCGAGGGAGGAGCGTATCGCAGTTCTTGTCAATGCGTTTAATGCGGGGGTCACAAAATTGATTTTAAAACATTATCCCCTTCAGAGCCTCCTCGACATCCCCGGCGTTTGGGATCAATCCGTGGTTCAGATCGGAACTTCTGACAAAGTTCCGGTACCTCAGAGCTACAGTCTCAATCAGCTTCAAAATGGAATCCTCAGGCGGGGATTCCGAGATGAAAAAATTCTCTTCGCCCTTTCGACGGCGGCAAAGGGTTCTCCTCGTCTGGCCCGCGAAGCGTATGTCGGACCTCGCGTGGAGGGCCAGCTTTACCTCGCCACTCGGGCCTTTGTGAACGATGAGACTGAAAATCAAATCGTCCCCGGAAAGAAACAGATTGTCCTTTCACGACTTTTTAAATGGTACGGGGGCGATTTTCTTCTCAATTGGGGAGATTTTTCTGAAGACGAGAAGTGGGATCCTCAGGAGATGGCTGTCTTAAGCTTTTTCGCCCATTACCTTGAAGATCCCAAGAAAGTCGAGTTCCTCAAAGAAGGGAAATACAAAGTAAAGTATGAAGTCTTTGATTGGCGGCTCAACGATGGGTCAGGGGAATGAATGGGGATGAATTATTTTGACAATCGGCCGAAATTTCCGTAAGATGTGTAACGAAAGTCGGTTACGCAAATGGAATCATTCGCAATCATCCAGAGCGGGGGAAAGCAGCTTCGGGTCGAGCCTAAGCAACTTATTGACGTAGAACGGGTTAGGTTGGTCAAGGGTTCGAAAGAGGTGGTTCTCGACAAGGTCCTCATGGCCCGAAAAGGGGGGGTCTTGGAGGTGGGGAGCCCTTACGTGAAGGGGGCTAGCGTGGTTTGCGAATATTTGGGGGAAAAGAAGGGACCCAAAACAATTTCCTTTAAATTGCGGCGGCGGAAGAACTACCGAAGAAAAAAGGGTCATCGCCAGATTTTCTCCGAGCTTCGTATCAAGGAAATCCAATTTCAAGAGGGATAAATGGCTCACGTTAAAGGACAAGGAAGTACCCAGAACGGGCGCGACTCATGCGCCCAAAGGCTGGGAATCAAAATCTTTGGGGGGGAACGGATCCGACCCGGTCAAATCATTGTCAGGCAGCGAGGGACTCGTTTTAAGCCTGGGTTCTTTGTGGGCCGGGGCTCGGATGACACCCTCTTTGCCCTGCGAGAAGGGGTGGTGGAATTTCGGCCCAACCGTACCGTTCACATTATTCCGATCGCGAAGTAACGAAATCCCAAATCCTCCCGAAACCAGCCGGATTTTAGCCGAGTGAGGGGAGCGGAAGGTTTGGGGTTTTTTATTTTATGTCAGGGCACTTATGATTGACGAGGTCACGATTTCGGTGAAAGCCGGAGAGGGAGGAAAGGGTTGTGAAAGCCGCCTCCATCTGTCAGAAAAGAAGTTTGTTCCCACCGGAGGAGAAGGAGGACGGGGAGGAAACGTTGTGATGCGGGCCGACTCGAATGTTACGACGTTGAGGAATTTTCTCTACCAGCGCCGTTTCACCGCGGACCCAGGCAGCCCGGGAGGGAGTAACCACAAGAAAGGAAAAAGGGGCCGTGACCTAATTATTCCCGTCCCCTGCGGGACCGCGATTTTCCGGAAAGACAGACACTATCTCATTCGGGATTTGATTCGACCAGGAGACGAGGTGGTTCTCGTGGAAGGAGGAAAAGGAGGAGTGGGAAATGAGGGGGGGAAACGGGCCGAGCCCGGCAAAAAAGGAGAAGCGATGGAGCTCGTCCTGACATGGAAGATCCCGGCGGAAGTCTTCCTGGTCGGCCTCCCCAATGTGGGGAAATCGAAGCTTCTCAACCGCCTCACTCACGCCCGCTCCAAAGAGGAAGTGTATCCCTTTTCGACCCAGGAACCCAGCCTCGGGGTTTACGAGGCCAGTGATTTCACACAGGTTCGCCTTTGCGAATTGCCTGCTCTCTATCAGGACTCCCCCCAGGGGCGCGGGGCCGGGATTAACTTTCTCAAGCATCTCGAGCGGGCAAAATTAGTTCTCCTCATGATCGATCCTCTCAACAATTTTGTTTCCTCGCTCGAGGAAGGGTATCAGGTCCTCCGGGATGTGATCGGAGGTTACGACAAGTCTTTCTTAGGAATTCCCCACGGGGTGGTTGTCAACAAGATGGATCGGGTGGAAGCCCGTCAACGGTTTGAAAAAGAAAAGTTTCATCCGGCTTCGCCTCTTTTTTTGATTTCGGCCGAGACGGGCGTTGGGATTGACGCACTGATGCATTACGTCACTCAAAAGTTGAGGGAGGCCCATGTCTAGTGCTTATGTTTCGCTCACCCCTCGAGAACATTTAAAAGGGGTCCGCCGGATTGTTTTGAAGGCGGGAACGAGCATTCTCACTTCCCAGAAGGGTCTTTTTTCCCGTTCGGCGATCGCCCGGCTTGGAAAAAAGATCCTTCCTCTCCTTCATTCCCGTCGAGAGGTAGTCTTGGTGAGTTCGGGGGCGATCGCCTGCGGGATGGAGACCTTGGAGTTGAAACACCGGCCGGTCGAGTTGAAAAAACTTCAGGCCTGCGCCGCGATTGGCCAAGGAAAGTTGATGCATGCCTACGAGGAGTTTTTCTCCAAGCAGGGGATTCACACCGCCCAAATTCTTCTGACACGGGATGTCCTGGAGGGCCGGGGCCGGTTCCTCAACGCCAAACGGACTCTCGCTGAACTTTTTTCTCTTCGGATTCTTCCCATTGTGAATGAGAACGATACGGTCGCCACCGAGGAGATCACCTTCGGGGACAACGACCTCCTTTCCGTCGGCGTCGCCCATTTGGCGCAGGCGGATCTTTTAGTGCTTCTCTCCGATGTGGATGGTTTTTACTTAGGAGACGGGACCCGAATCCGGGTCGTGGAGGAGTGGCAGCAACTCGAAAAACTGTCTTCGCACCTGAGGGATCGAAAGAAGGAGATTTCCGTGGGAGGAATGAAGGCGAAGCTTGCAGCGGCGCGGCTTGCGATGCAGTCAGGGATTCCACTTCTCTTGGTGAATGGCCATGAGGAGAAGATTCTTGAGAGAGTGATTACCGGAGAAGATGTCGGGACTCTTTTTATGGCCGGGGGGAAACGCCGAAGCGCCCGAGAGAATTGGATCGCCTTTTCCGCACCGAGAAAAGGAGCGCTCGAGGTCGATCGGGGGGCCTATGAAGCACTCCTGCGGAGCCCGAAGAGTCTCCTTCCTCGGGGGGTCGTGAGCCAGGAAGGAAAGTTTGGGCGGGGAGAAGTGGTCGAGCTTTGTTTTGAGTCTCAGGTCTTTGGGAGAGGTGTCGTTCAGTATTCTCATGAGGAACTTCAGAAGATCGCGGGGCACAAGACAGATGAAATCGAGGGAATCTTGGGTTATAAGCATAAAGACGTCGTCATTCACCGGAATGACTTGGTGGTTTGGGGGTAACCTGTGGCGGCACTCCGTTCTTACGTATTGGAAGTAGCCAAAAAAGCGAAGGCGGCATCGAGCGTGACGGCCGCGTTAAAAGGCCCCCAAAAGAACCGCATTCTCCTTGAAGTCGTACGTCTCTTGGGAAAGGAGAAAAAGGCCCTGGGACGGGCCAACGAAAAAGACCTTCGAAATGCCACCCGATGCAAATTAAACCCCGCCTTGATCGACCGCCTGACACTTACCTCGAAGCGGATTGAGGAGATCGGCGAAGGGGTGAGGGTCGTGGCTCGTCTGGAAGATCCCATCGGGAAAGTCCTCGCCCGATGGAGGAGACCCAATGGCCTCCGGATTTCAAAAGTCACGGTCCCTTTGGGGGTCCTCTTCATTATTTACGAATCGCGGCCCAACGTCACCTCAGAATGTGCGTCCCTTTGTTTAAAAAGTGGAAACGCCGTCGTTCTTCGCGGGGGGAGCGAGGCCTTTTATTCCAATCAAGCGCTGGTGGACATTTATCACGAAGCGCTTCGCCGGTTCCATCTCCCTCCAGCCTGCGTGAGTTTCGTCACCACGCCGGACCATCGGGCGGTCGATTTCTTTCTCGAGCTCGAAGATTGGATCAATCTCGTAATCCCTCGCGGGGGTGAGGCCTTGATTCGAAAGGTGGCAGCGCGCTCCCGGATTCCTGTGATTAAGCACTACAAGGGGGTTTGCCATCTCTACGTCGACGAAAAAGCGGACTTAAAGCAGGCGCTTCGAGTGGCCTTCAACGCAAAATGTCAAAGGCCCGCGACCTGCAATGCGATGGAAACATTACTGGTTCACGAGAAAATCGCTCCTCGATTTCTTCCGGTCTTAGGACGCCAACTCCAGGACTCTCAATGTGAGATCCGCGGAGATCGGGAGACGCGCCGGCTTCTGCCTTGGGCAAAACAGGCGAGCTCGGAAGACTGGGGCCGGGAATTCCTGGACAAGATTCTAGCTATTCGAGTGGTTCCGAACCTCCAATCCGCCATTTCTCACATTCAGAGATTTGGCTCCGCCCACACCGATGGGATTGTCACTCAAGACGGGCGAGCGGCGCGGCGTTTCGTTGAAGCGATTGATTCCTCGTCGGTGATGGTCAACGCGTCAACGCGTTTCTCAGACGGTTTTCAATACGGCTTTGGAGCGGAGATCGGAATTTCGACCGACAAGATTCACGCGCGGGGTCCCATGGGATTGGAGGGGCTCACTTCTTATAAGTATGTCGTCGAGGGAAAAGGGCACGTCAGAGAATAAGAGAATAGATCAATGAGAATCGGTATTCTCGGGGGGAGCTTCGACCCGATCCACGATGGGCACTTGGCCTTAGCTCGAGAATCCGAAAAACAATTTAAGCTCGAT
>CAZMFE010000083.1:0-5125 GCA_964565495.1 uncultured bacterium | reverse complement strand
TCCTGAAGACTCATCCCGAGTTGAAGCCCCATTCCGGTAAGAATGCTCTGAATCTCTGCCAACGATTTCTTACCGAAATTCTTATATTTGAGCATCTGTGCTTCCGTTCTTTGAATCAAGTCTCCAATCGTCTTGATATTGGCGGCCTCGAGACAGTTGGCGCTGCGAACCGAAAGTTCAAGTTCGCTGATCGGCTTACGAATCACCTCGACAAACTCCCGATCCTCCTCTTCCTCTTCTTCCTCCTCTTCGGGGAGTTCGCCGTAGTTGACGAAAATATCGAGGTGCCGCTGCAGGATATTGGAGGCGTAAAGGAGGGCTTCCTCGGGGCCGATCGCTTTATTCGTCAAAATCTCCAAAATCAGCCGGTCATAATCCGTGATCTGTCCCACCCTCGTCTCCTCGACGGCGAAATTCACCTTGGTGACCGGAGAAAAAAGGGAATCCAACGGAGTCACGCCGATCGGAGACCCTTCCTTCTTATTCCGCTCCGCCAGGACATACCCCCGGCCCCGTTCGACTTCCATCTCCATGGTGAAACGCATTTCTTTGGTCAGGGTACAGATGTGAAGTTCGGGATTGATAACCTCCACCGTCTCATCGGCCTGGATGTCCCGCGCGGTGACCTCGCCGACCCGTTTCACGTCGATCATGATTTTCTTGGGATCCTTTCCGTGATAACGAAGAATCAACTTCTTCACATTGAGGATAATTTGAGCTCCGTCCTCCAACACCCCCTCGAGCCCAGAAAATTCGTGAAGAAGTCCCTCTATCTTCACGCTTGTGACCGCCGCCCCTTCGATGGAAGAAATCAGAACCCGCCTCAAAGCGTTCCCGAGGGTCGTCCCGTAACCCCGTTCAAAAGGTTCTGCGACAAATTTCCCGTAGGTCGGCGTGAGGGTGGCTTTCTCCGCCTCAAGCCGCTTCGGCATTTCAAAAGTTTTCCAGCGAATTCCCATCGAGCTCCTCCTTAAATTTGGACTTACTTAGAATACAATTCCACAATCAACGATTCTTCCACCGGCAGCCCCGCATCGGCCTTGGTGGGAAGCCGGAGGACCTCGGCGGTGAGATTCTCCGTATCCCCCTTGAGCCACTCCGCGGCCGGCCGGTCCTGAAGCATTTCCAAAATCGCTTTGATCCGTTTGGCCAGAGCTTCCTTCTTTCTCAACTCGATCTTATCCCCCACGCGAACCAGAAAGGAGGGGATGTTCACGGCTCGGCCATTCACGAAGACGTTGCCATGAAATACAATTTGCCGGGATTCATTGCGGGAGCCGCCCCAGTGAAGCCGGTAGATCACATTATCAAGCCGCCTCTCCAGGAGCTCGACGAGTTTCTCGCCGGTCGCTCCGGGCGCCCTCGAAGCACGATCGAAAAAGACCTGGAATTGGCGTTCCAGCATTCCATAAATCCGCTTTGTCTTTTGTTTCTCGCGAAGTTGAAGCCCATAATCAGAAAGTTTAGGGCGGCGCCTGCCGTGCATCCCGGGCGGCTGGTTCCGCCGTTCGATGGCACACTTATCACCCGTACAACGAATCCCCTTGAGGAAAAGTTTGATCCCTTCCCTGCGACAAAGCCGGCAAACCGGCTGAACGAGTCTCGCCATCAGATCCTTCTCCGTTTCGGAGCCCGACAGCCGTTATGCGGAAGGGGGGTTACATCCTTAATCGCGGTCACCCGAAGCCCCGCGGCCTGCAAAGCCCGTATGGCCGATTCCCGGCCGGAACCAGGGCCGCTGATAAAAACCTCCACTTCCTTGAGGCCGTTCTCAATCGCCTTCTTCGCAACCTGCTCCGAAGCCCGCTGGGCCGCAAAGGGAGTCGATTTCTTGGATCCCTTGAAACCTGCCGCCCCGGCACTCGACCAACAGATGGTATTCCCCTGGGGGTCCGTAATCGTGATCATGGTGTTGTTGAAACTCGCCTGCACGTGGGCGATCCCTCTCGTAATATTTCTGATTTTCTTTTTCTTTGCCATTCCTATCTCCTTAAAATTCCAATTTCGGTCATTGTAATTTTGCTATTGTTTGTGATTTGTCATTTTATTTTGGGGCGGGGGGCTTCTTAAGCAAGCCTCCCACGGTCTTCCGGGGACCCTTGCGGGTTCGGGCATTGGTGTGGGTCCTCTGGCCCCGGACCGGCAATCCCCGGATATGGCGTTGGCCTCGGTAACAACGAATGTCGATCAAGCGGCGGATATTCTGCTGCATCTCCCGTCGGACATCCCCCTCGGTCTTGATGCCATTTCGCTGAATCGCATTGATGATGTCATGAATTTCCTTCTCCGAAAGCTCTTTCGCCCGCTTGTCGGGACTCACCTTGGCAACCGCCAAAATCCGGTTCGCAAGAGACCGGCCGATCCCATAGATATAAGTCAGGGCGATCTCTGTGCGCTTTTCTGCTGGAATATCAACTCCCAAAATACGTGGCACGCTTTTGTTCTCCTTATCCTTGTCGCTGCTTGTGCTTCGGGTTTCCGCAGATCACGTAGACGATCCCTCGGCGGCGCACAATCTTGCAATGTTCACAGATTCTTTTGACTGAGCTTCTGACCTTCACCCCGTTAGACCCTCCGATGAGAAAACCTCATTCAAGAAGATAAAAGGTTTCATGAGAATGGTCGACGGATAAAGCCACGCAACGAGGGGTCTAAGGGGCTCATAATCATTTCACCCGAAAAGTAATCCGTCCCCGAGTTAAATCGTAAGGCGAGAGTTCCACTTTCACCCGGTCCCCTCGAAGGATCCGAATGTAATGCATCCGCATCTTGCCCGAAATATGGGCCAGCACGACATGACCCTGGTCCAACTGAACACGAAACATCGCGTTCGGTAACGGCTCCATCACGGTCCCCTCAACTTCAATCGCTTCCCCTTTAGGCATCGATAGTCCTACACCGGTTCGGGGCCGGTAAGATTCACCGGTCCCCCTTCAGTAAACGCCACTGTATCTTCATAATGACTCGCCAGTCTGCGATCTTTCGTTACAACCGTCCAACCATCGGACAAAGTCTCTACCGCGTAATGTCCGGCAGTCACCATCGGTTCGATGGCTAACACGAGACCTGTCTCGATCTTGGGCCCCTGTCCCGGTTTTCCAAAATTCGGAACCTGCGGTTCCTCGTGAATCGCCTGACCAATCCCATGCCCCACATAATCCCGGACCACCCCGAAACCATTCCCTTCCACAAATTGCTGAACCGCCCAAGAGAGATCCCCCACCCGCGCACCGTCTTTGGCCGCCGCTTCCACGGCGGCCAAAAAAGCTCCTCTCGAGACTCGAATCAATTCTTGGGCCTCCTTGGACCCGTTTCCCACGATCCAACTTCTTGCGGCATCCGCATAATAGCCTTCATATTTCACACCGAGATCGAGACTCGCCAAATCCCCCTGCTTCAACTTGCGGGCTGAAGGAATCCCGTGCACCACTTCTTCATTGATCGAAACACAAAGGGTGCGGGGAAACCCCCGGTATCCCTTAAAAGCGCTTTGTCCGCCTCCTTTTCGGATGGCCGTTTCAGCGATCTCATCCAGTTCCAACGTACGGACTCCCGGCTGGAGCGCCTGGCGAAGTTCATCGAAAGCACGGTGCAAAATCACCGCTGCCTCGCCGATGATTTTGATCTCGCGCCTTGAGCGAAGGCGGATCATCGGACACCCTTGCGCCGCTCCTCCAAGATCTTCGCGAGTTCAACCTGAAGCTCGGGAACTTCGAAGTCGCCCGGCACCTCCTCAAGAAGTCCCTGCCTCCGATAATAATCCAGCAGGGGGGCTGTCTGTTTCTCGTAGACTTCCAGGCGACGGCGAACCGTCTCCGGCTGATCATCCGAACGCTGGATGAGACGCCCTTGACAATGATCACAAATCCCCGCTGCCCGAGGCGGAATGTTTCGGACGTGGTAATTGGCACCACACTGGGGGCAAGACCACCTCCCGGAGAGCCGATCCACCACCACCTCCACGGACGTCTTAAAGTAGAGGGCCACGTCCATCTTCTCGTTCCGGCCCTTGAGGAAATCCTCAAGCGCCTGGGCCTGACCTAACGTCCGCGGGTAACCATCGAGGATGAAGCCTCGTTTCGCTTCCGGCTTCCCGAGCTGGCCAATCATCAGTTCATTCACGAGCGCATCCGGCACTAATTCGCCCCGATCGAGAATCGCCTTCGCCCGCCAGCCTAGTTGGGTCGCCTCTCGGATATGACGCCTCAGAATATCGCCCGTGGCCAGCTGGGGGACTTTCCACTTTTCACTCAAAATCCGAGCGTGGGTTCCCTTGCCCGCGCCGGGCGGGCCAAACAAAACGAGCCGCAATTATCTCCTCGCTTTGATCCGGCCTTTTCGAATGAACCCCTCATAATGACGCATGACAAGTTGTGACTCGATGGTCTTCATCGTATCGAGCACCACTCCCACAATGATGAGGAGCCCGGTTCCCCCAAAGAAGCTTGCCAGAAGAAAGGGGATGTTTAAAACCCGCGGGGAGGAAATGACATTGGGAAAGAGCGCGATCACGGCGAGAAACAAGGCACCGCTCGCCGCAATTCGTGTCATCACATAATCCAGGTATTCCGCCGTATTCCGCCCCGGCCGGATGCCGGGAATGAAACCCCCAAACTTCTGCAGGTTCTCGCTGACTTCCGCCGGATTAAAGGTAATCGCCGTGTAAAAAAACGTAAAAAAGATGATGAAGAGCGCATAGATGAGCGAGTACCAGAGCGAATCGGGACTGAGAAGACGAGCGGTCGACTGCAAAAATCCGGTCCGGGGGAAAAACCCGGCAATCGTTGCCGGAAAGAGAATCACAGATTGCGCAAAGATAATCGGAATCACCCCGGCCTGATTCACTTTGAGCGGAAGATAAGTCGCTTGCCCGCCGTACATCCGGTGACCCCGGATTTGTTTGGCGTATTGGACGGGGATCTTCCTCTGGCCCTGGATAATCAAGACCACGCCCACCACGGTAAAAACAAACAGGCTCACGAGAAGCGCAAGCTTCCAGTAACTCAGCTGCTGCCGGGCCGGATCAAAAGGAGAAACCAAGACCCAAGTTTGCCAAAGAGCGGTCGGGATCGATTCGACGATCCCTGCCGTAATAATGAGGGACATGCCGTTTCCAATGCCGTAT
>CAZMFE010000082.1:0-5244 GCA_964565495.1 uncultured bacterium | reverse complement strand
CCTTGCTCAAGCCCATCCTTCAAAAGAATACCGTTGCATTATTGGAAAGTCAAGCCACCCCCCGCGCCGAGGTGCGGAAAGGAGGCGCTTCCAAGGATGACCGTGGGCGCATTTCACGTTTTTACCAAGGTGCTGTTGTGATCAGGAGCGGGGGAACGATTGAGATGCGAGGAGAGATCGGGAGGTACATGTCTAATGCGCTTTTGAAGTTAATCCGAGAACGAGAGGCCGATGTCACCCGTACTTATCAAATTATGAATAAAGACAGCAGTAACATTAACTTGGAGGATTGGAAACGGATCGTTTCGGTCCTCCGGCGGATGATCCGTTTGAAGCGTGAGGCGGGAAAACACCTCCAAAAGGCAGGATTTGCGGTGAGTCGTCCCGGAGGGATTGTCATCACACACGGGACCAACACCATGGAAAAGACGGCTCAGATGCTGGCCCTCCAGTTTGCAGGGACACTCAACTTCCCGATTGTGATTACAGGGTCCCACTCGCCTCCCGAGGCGAAGGGTTCAGATGCTCTATCCAATTTTGCCAGGGCCCTCACAGCTGTCTTATCTCAAAAGCTCCCGCCCCATGTCTATGTGTTCGAGGGGAATCGATTGCTTCCGGGAGAACAGGTAGAAAAGGTGCGAATCAGGCCCGTGCGGGGCAAGCCTTACATGGAAACGGTGCATACCGTGGCGGCCGTGATTCAAGAGGATGGAAGGATTCAAATTAATCCTCGCTATCGACCCCTCCAGAGGATTGAACCAGATCGAGAGGAAAAGTTTGGGTATGTGGAACAACTGGTGGCGGACTCTCAGACACCGGCCCAAGTCTTCGAGGATGCTCAGAGGCGACTTCTTGAAGTCCAGAACCCAAAAAGGGGGCGGAGGCAACGAGCCGGCCTTGTGATTTACGGCGATTTCTCACAAAATCGCGAGATCCGAGAAATCGGCGAGGTGGTTCAGCGCCTGAGCGAAGAGGGGATCCCGGTGTGGACCGGTTCGGAGCGTGTGGCTCGCGTCCTGAAGGAAAGTGGAATCCGAGCCTTCTCGGCGCTCGGGCGGTCCCGGAAAGCGAGAACACTGCTGAGCACTCTCTTGGGAATGGGGTGGACACTTGAAAAGATTCATCAGGTTGTGAATCGGCCGGCTTTACTTGGAGCTTCTCGCCGGCTCCCTCCAGAGAGGTTTCCGTCGAATAATTATCAAAAAGGTCAGGAAGTTGTGGTGGTTTTCCCAGGGATCACCCCTGCTGTCTACCGGGATGCCATCAAACGGCTTCTGTCCTGGAAGGGAAGAATGAAGCGCCAGCTTATCATCTATGCCTATGGGGAGGGGAGTATTCCACTCTTTGATCGTCGCGTCCAAGAAGTGATCAAGAGGTATTTAGAGGCCAGGTACCCGGAGCTTGCCAAAATTTATGACGAGGAGATGAAAAAAGAAGAAGTTTCCCATGAAGTTCTCTTGATTTGGAATCAAAGACGACTCCTTCAAAGGGTGTTTGAAAGAGCCCCCCTTTCCCCAAAGAGGGCATTTTTGGCTCCCTATCGACTTCGCGCATCGAAAAAGATCCTCCCCGCGGATTTACTCAGTCAACTGATGATTCGAGAAGCCATTTCGGCAGCCCACCCTGTTCTTAATGATCTTGCCTACGCCACGAGTCGGGGGGTGATTGTCCAAGTTAAAACGAAAGTGGCACGCGCCAGTACGGATAGCCGGATGGAGGAGTTGGGAAATCTTCTGTTGGCCATCGGCGCGGAGACTGACAAGGTTCGGGCTTGGCGTCGGCTCCCGTTTCTTCGGAAAGGCGATCGCCTGTCGGATGGAACGCAACCCGGAGCGACGCCGGGGCGGGCCGAGGTGCGGACGGAAGAGAATAGGAAAATCTTTGTTCAAGAAGTCATAGCGAAAAGTGGATGGGTCGAATGGGCCGTGAAAGGAGGAGAGAGGGTATTGGCGACGGTGCGCCAGAACCGAGATCAAATCACCATCCAGCTGGGCGAAGGAAAGGTCCTTCGTCCCTCTGCCGCCGTTGACCTCGCTAGTCAATTGACCGATGGACCTCCGTTTGAGGTGGAAGGAATTCCGATTCAACTCGGTGCCCAGCATGACGGAGGCGGCAGGGTGACAATTATTCCTTTGTCTAACTCTGCCAAGAAGAGGTTCCCAAGTCGAGAAGGAAAAGTGGGGCAACCTCAGGCTCAATGGAATAATGCCGAGCAACTTGCCAAGGCCATTGCCGATGCGATCCAAATGGGTCTCAAAGCCCGCGCTGAAGTGCGGACGAGCAGGAAGGGTTTGGATCGTCAAACGGTCATCGAAAGTTTTAAGGTATTGAGCTCGGCTCTGCAGGGAATCCGGGACACCCTAGAAGAAATCGAATACCGCGAATTCGAACAATACGATTCCCTTGAGACTCGGCCCGAGGAGATCAGGCGCCTGGAAACGCACAGACCAGGCACCGTCCCAGAGTCCCTTCCGCTTCATCGAATGCGAATCGATGAATTCACAAAACATTTCTTGGTGGAAAAGTATTCAGATTCCCTGCAGGCGGTCCGCGATCAGCTCGGGGGTTACGGCGAATGGATCTTTAAGAGAACATCCGAAGAACGGGAAATTAAAGAGGCAGGAGAACGAGCGACCCGCGAGATTCGAGGCGTCCGCAAGGAGATCGAAGAACTTCCAAATGAACTCCAGAAAAGGAACGATCTCGACGAAGCCCGTCGCCTTAAGACCTTCGAGGATCTACGCAGGGTCGGTCTCCTTCTCGAGTCAGTTAGAGAGATGCTCATCCCCCTCTCCACCGAGTCTTACCTGCAAAAGATCCAGGCTGAAATTTCGAAAGATAAGAAGACCGTTCGCCTCACCCTCACGGACGATCTTTGGAGACAAGGAGAGGTTTGGATCCCCTTTATCAGGGAGGACGTACGCCTCAAGTTTCCCAGAAGTTTATTGGGAAAGACACTCCTCCTCAGACTCGGTCATGCGGCCCGAGATCCTCATCTCCAAGTAATCCGGGTGTATGAGACGGCGCCCGGTTCCAACCGGTTTCTCTATAGCTATGTGGAGACGCCGGGACGTGGATTCATGCCAAGCGATGAAAAAATTAAAGTCGACCCTGATTATAAATTTACGCATCCTCTCTTTCCCGGAGAGACCTTTTATGTGAGTACCCACCGCGGTTTTAAAAGAGAAGATGATCAGAATGCCTTTCGCGTGATGGTGGACGAACAGGATCACCTTCAAGGGATCACTGATGGCTACCGTCACCCCCTGCGCCACAGCCCGATCTTGAATCAATTTGGAGGAGACCCGATTGGGTCGATAATCTTCAAGAGTCAACTGCCAGCCCTCCGATGGGGATCGTTGCGAGGAGTGATTACGGAGATCCCCGTCCGGCTCGAAAAAAGTTCACGCGGACCCGATTATTCTCGTTCTTATATCCGGCTGGTTGATCTTCTTCGGCATCAAGATCAGTATTCTAGAGATTATGTAGGCAGGGGTGAGTTGGCAGGGGCTCGGGCGGCCGTCCGGCTGGAAGGTCCTTGGGCTGTGGAGGCCAGGGTCCGGAGGGAAAAGATTCGTTGGATCTTGAAGCGCGATCCCCATGGCCGCATCGTGGATGTCGCTCGAGAAGGATTTTATGACCAAATTGGAAACTTCACGGGTTCGCTCATCGGTTTCAAGGCCGATGGTTACGGACGCGCCTCCCTCGGAGCTCCCTTAACGGGTGTCCAGGTAGCTGATGCGACTGGAAACGAAATTTGGATGAGTGCGGCCCTTGTCAATGGAGTCATCATCCGGACGGACGAATGGACCCACGCCCCTCCTTTGGATGTCTATGAATTGATACCCGATCCAAAGACCTTCTTTTGGGTCCGTCTTAAAAAGAAACCTCTCCTCGTGAGCCGTCGGACGCCGCATCGTCCCGCAAAGTCGCATCTCTTTAATATTCTTCGTGATTTTCAATTCAAGCCTGTCGACTCTTTCAAGCAAAGAATTCCTCCAAACGTTTACGCCTCCCACACAGGAGTCATCACGGGGATCAAAATCCGAAGACACGGAGACCAGGGAAGAGTTTCCCTGCCCGATCACGATTACACCCTTCCTGCCCATTACATTGGCCATCGATTGGAAATTTATCGGTCCGACAGAGAAGACCTCACTTTATTTGTGATCTACCCAAGAAAGGGTTCCGTGGTTGAGGATGCCTACCTCTATCATTCGGGTGGAAAAGAGGTGAAAGAGTCCTACCGAAACATCGCGAAGACCGAGGGGAGACTGCGCCAAAAATATCATTACGAGGTGGACCTTGATTTCATCTGGCGAGCCAAGGAAAGGGCCGAGAGACTTTTCCAGCGTGCGCGTCTCGCCTTTCGCCAGGGACATTTTCGGAAAGCAAAGCAATTCTTCAGAAAAGTTCCCAGGAAGGCGCGAACCTATTACCTGGCTGCCCGAGTCTACCTTCACAAAAGGATCCCTCGCTATCAAAAGATCTTGAAGAGAGGCACCGAGGCTCAGCGTCGGCGACTTCTCCGGGAAATCGATCGACACCGCTCCCGCGCCGAGGTGCGGGAGCCGTTGCGCGTGCTTCTGGCCGACAAACCGGGGAAAATGGATGGGATACTGGCGCTTGAGGAAAAATATCCGGGCCGTATCCAGATTCTTCCCGAGCGGGGTATCGGCAGGGAAGCAACGGAGCTGCAGAAAGTGATTCGTCGCGGGCATCCGCAGGTGATGTTTGTGCGCTCAGGTGTGGACCTAAAAAATGACGAGACCCTCCGTGCGCTTGCGGAACTTCCGGGCGAATTCCGGCCCGTGATCTTGCGCGGTGGTTCGGAGGTGGCGATTAATGAAGAACTCGCCCAGGAACTCGGCATTGCGGTTATTCGCACCAATGGCAGCGAGGAATCAGTGGCCGACCTTGTTGAAAATTTTTACGCTGACTTTGTGGCCGAGAGCCGGCCTGATCTTTTAGAAAAACGCCCCATCGCAGACGGTATCGATCCTGTATTTAGCGGCGCTATTCAGTTTGCCCCTCAAATTTATCGGGATGCTGTGGCCAAATCAGAAAAAGACGGCCGTGGTGTCCTCTCCGGAAGGCAAGTTGAGCGGCTGTTTCCGGGATTCAGACTCAAGAATAAAGCCGGGCTGCGCGAATTTCATGCTCAACGAGTTCTGGCGCTTGCCGGATATGGAGTGATCCCCAAGGTTGTGATTGGGAAAATGCAGCAACTCGGCAAATCGCTCG
>CAZMFE010000081.1:2452-5251 GCA_964565495.1 uncultured bacterium | reverse complement strand
AAGCGGGGCTCTTCTCCTCGCCTTGACCGCTTCCCGGTGGTCGCAGGTGGTCCTTGCGTATTACCTCCCTTACGCCAATCCGCGAGGAGGGCTCGGGGAGGGGGTCGCGAAAAAGTTAAAGCTTCGGGAATTGGCGGGAGCCACCCTCTTTCTTGCCCTTTTGGTTTTTTTCTCGGGGGCAAGCGGGATTCTCTCGTTTGTCGCTCTCCTTCCCTTCCTTGCCGGGATCGGATTTCTTTTCTGGAAGCGGCTCGGCGGTGTCACCGGTGATCTTCTGGGGGCGGCGAGCGAGGCGACCGAAGTATTTATCCTCTTTATCCTCTTCTTGGTCCATAGCGGGAGTCACCCATGAGACTGAGGCACGGAGGAGAAATCAGGCTCTTTTCAGAAAAATTTGGGATCCCCGAGCAGGAGATCCTCGATTTTTCAAGCAACATCAACCCCTTCGGGCCGCCCGATTCCGTTAAAGAGGCTTACGAATCGCTGGCGGAAGAACTTCAATTCTATCCGGATCCCGAAGCGCTCGAATTTCGCCGGGAGGTGGCTCGTCATTTCCCGATCTTTCCGGAAAATGTGATTGCGGGAAATGGAGCCATCGAACTTCTCGATCTGATTCTCCGGTTCCTTCGCCCCCGACGGGCCCTTGTGATCGAACCCGCGTTTCTCGAATATCGCCGTCTTCTCAATCTCCAGGGGGCCGAGATCCGGAGCCTTTCGCTGCGAGAGAAGGATTCTTTTTGTTTTTCCCTGCCCGAGCTCGTCAATGCGTTGACGGGGGTCGATATCGCCATCCTCGCTCATCCGAATAATCCCACGGGAACCCATCTCGCCAGGGAGGCCCTTCGCGAGCTTCTTGGCGAGGCTAAGCGGAGGAATATTTTTGTGGTCCTGGATGAGGCTTTTGTCGATTGGTCGCCGGAACTCTCGATCGCCAAAGAGATTCGGGATGACGCGTTTTTTTTCGTAGCCCGCTCCTTGACCAAATTTTTTGCCCTTCCGGGGATTCGTATCGGCTACGGTTTGGGATCGCGTAAACTCATCGAAAAGTTAGCCACCGTTCAAGTGCCGTGGTCGTGTAACCGCCTTGCCCAACGGCTGGGAACCACAGCACTTCGGGATGAGGCTTTTGCGAGGGCTTCGCGCGAATGGTTAGCCAAGGAACGGGATTGGCTCCAATTCCATCTTCAAGCAATCCCTTGGCTGAAGGCCTACCCCAGTGCCGCCAATTTCCTGCTGATTCGGCAGGGTTCGGGGTCCCGGGGACGATCCCTTCTGGAAGAGATGGGAAAACAGGGAATCTGTCTCCGGGACCTCGCCGAATTTTCGGGGCTCGGTTCTTCTTACTTTCGTCTTGCGGTACGAAAGCGCGAGGATAATATGAGACTGCTCGAAACTTTAAGGAGCGCTTTCGTGACTCCTGAGAAGGTCGTATGACGGACCGACAGGCGAAAGCTATCATGATCCTGGGGACCGGTTCAGGGGTCGGGAAGTCATTGATCGCAGCAGGGCTCTGCCGGATTCTGAGCGACGCCGGGGTCCGTGTGGCTCCGTTTAAAGCCCAGAATATGTCCAATAACTCTTTTGTCAGCCGAGAAGGGGGTGAGATAGGACGCGCTCAGGCGGTTCAGGCGGAGTGCGCGAGGGTCGAACCGAGCGTGCATATGAACCCCGTCCTCCTGAAACCGGCCGCAGACGACGGTTCGCAAGTGGTGGTCCAAGGGAAACCGATAGGGACAATGCGGGCTTGCGAATATTACTCACTTCGTGGGAAAATTTGGCTGGCGATCGAAGAATCCTATGGGAGACTTTCCCGGGAATTTGAAGTGCTTGTTATTGAAGGGGCGGGGAGTCCCGCCGAGATCAACCTAAAGTCTTTTGACATGGTGAACTTTCGAGTGGCGGAATTATCGGATGCCCAATGCGTCTTGGTGGGGGATATCGATCGGGGAGGGGTTTTCGCCTGGCTCCTGGGCACCGTGGCCTTGCTTGACGAGCCGGAGCGGGATCGGATCGCGGGCTTCATTATTAACAAGTTCCGGGGGGACGTGACCCTTCTTGCGTCCGGGCTTCGGATGCTTGAAAATCTTTCCGGGAAAAAAGTGTTCGGTGTGTTACCCTATGAGCTCGATCTTTGGATCGAGGAGGAGGATGCTTTAGTCCTGGAAGGAAGGAAAGGATATTCTCAGATTCAAGATTTGGATATTGCGGTTGTCCTTCTCCCTCGAATTTCAAATGCCACCGATCTTCAGATTTTAGCCGAAGAGCCGGGAGTCTCGGTAAGGATGATCCGCCGGACCGAAGAGTTGGGTTCACCCGACCTTCTCATTTTGCCGGGAACCAAGGCAACGATGGCCGATCTCGGTTATTTAAAAACACGGGGTCTCGCGAGCAAAATTGAGGAGTACGTTCGATCGGGAGGAAAGGTGCTGGGTCTCTGCGGGGGATTTCAAATGTTGGGTGAAAGGATCGAAGACCCGGAAGGGATCGAATCAGGGAGCCCCTTCGAGACCGGGCTTTCGCTTTTGCCGGTCCGGACCCGATTTTTTGGGGAGAAGACCCTTCAGCGTGTTAAAGGAAGAATTCAAAATGAAATTTTTTCTTGTCGCGTCGAAGGGACTCTTTCGGGTTACGAGATTCATATGGGACAGACGGAACGGGGACCAGGAGTCAGGGCACTTTTTGAAGTCTCTTCCCTCACACGAGAGGAGTGGAAACCCGAAGGAGCCCTCGATGCCTCGGGACGAGTCTTGGGCACCTACCTTCACGGCCTTTTCGACGATGCGGGTTTTCGGCACTCTT
>CAZMFE010000081.1:0-2442 GCA_964565495.1 uncultured bacterium | reverse complement strand
AGAAAAAACCCATAGCTCGCGGGCCTGTTCCGTCGATGGCTCTTGTGAAAGAAAGAAATTACGACCGGCTCGCTGAGTTCTTGCGCACCCACCTTAACCTGAGTTTCCTCGACCCATGCTTGAAATCCTCATCGCCTTTGGCCTAGATCTTTTTTTCGGCGACCCCTCCTACTCCTGGCATCCCGTCCGGGTGATCGGTCGTTGGGTCGGGCGAACAGAGCGTTGGCTCCGTTTTCTCATTCCTTGGGCTCGTTTGGCAGGTTTCTTCCAAGCGATTCTCCTTCCGGGGGGGGTTTTCGTGATTGTTTGGTTCTTGTGCGATGTGGCGCTCCAGATTGATCCCCTTCTGAACAAGGTCGTTTCAATTTATTTTATCTACAGTGTTATTGCCGTGAGGGATCTCGAAATCGAGGCGAAGAGAGTCTTTGCGGCGCTCGCCAATCGCAAGCTCAAAACGGCACAAAAGAACCTCTCCCATCTTGTAGGCCGGGATACTGAAAATTTGAATGAGGAAGAAGTCATCCGAGGCGCGGTGGAAGCAGTCGCCGAGAGCTTTGTGGATGGAATCTTATCCCCTCTCTTTTATGCGGCCTTAGGCGGCGCTCCGTTGGCGATGGCTTACAAAGTTGTTAACACTCTTGATTCGATGGTGGCAAACAAGAGTCCGCGTTACCGTGAATTTGGCTTTGCCGCGGCGAAATTCGATGAAGTTGTCAATTGGATTCCGGCCCGGATTTCGTGGTTCCTGATTGGCATCGGAGCCGTCTTTACCAACGGGAGAAGCTATGAAGCGTGGAGGGTTGGTGTGGAGGAGGGCGCCCGCACTTCCTTACCCAACAGCACTGTCCCTGAAGCCGCCTTTGCAGGAGCGCTGGGGGTCCAACTGGGCGGAACCAACTTTTACCGAGGGGAGAAAGTGGAAACCCCCAAATTGGGCTATCCGATGCGTCCTTTGGAGACAAGCGATATCCGATGCGCCTACCAGTTGATGAAAGCCAGTGCCTGGGCCGGCCTTGTTTTCGCCGTGATTTTGAACTTTCTGGTCGAGTTCATTTCGACCAAAATGGCCCAGCCTTTATGAACCCCGTTAGACCTCCCATTTCATGGTTATGTCGACGGACAGTCTTCATAAATCTTTTTATCCCTATAAAGATGTTTTTCTCGTTGAAAGGTCTAACGGGGTGAAGAAACGGACGAACTCGGCTTACCTCCTGATTGCTCACGGAACACGGGACAAGGAAGGAGAAAATGCTTTTTTTAAATTTGTTGAGGAGTTCCGAGCGACCTTTCCTGGACGGAAAGTGGAGCCTGCTTTCTTGGAACTCTCCCGTCCCTCGATCTCGGAGGGGATTGAAGCTTGCGTGAAAGGAGGAGCCGAAGAGATTTTTGTTCTTCCTTTGATGCTCTTTCCGGGCCGTCATATCAGCCAGGATATCCCCCTTGAGATTCAGGCCGCCAAGAGGCGTTTCCCCGAAGTTGATTTCCACTATGCCGGGGCGCTTGCCTTGAGTTCCGATCGGGAGGGCCGGATGTCGGAGAAGAAGATGTTCGAATTGCTCCAGAAAAAAATTGCTGACTTGCGGAGTCAGAAGGTTACGCTATAATGGTTAGCTTAAAGGGGGATTTCAATGGTTGAAGAGATGTTCGGAGCCAAATCGGAATCAAAGCTCGATCCTGAGATTCAAGAAGGTAAGTTTTTTGCTGCCGTGGGTTACCTTTCCGTCCTCTGTTTCGTCCCCCTTCTTTTGAAGAAAGGAAACCGCTTTGCCCAATTCCACGGCAAACAGGGACTTGTGCTTTTCATCCTGGAAGTCGCTGCCAGCATTTTGAAGGCCGTTCCGGCGCTGGGCGATGTTGTTTTTACGCTCGCTTTCGTGGTCCTGGGAATCCTCTCCCTAGTGGGAATTGTTAAAGTGCTGATGGGGGAATACTGGGAGATGCCGGTGATCCAAGAAGTGGCGAGTAAGATTAGCCTGTAGAAGTCTCGATTTCACCTCCCCTTTCATGATGCGATTTCGAACACCGAAGGTTTCAGCTGAAGAGAGAAATTGGTCGGTCGTTCTTCATCCCTTGAAGAGCGAACTCGACAAAAAACGGGTCGCCCAAAAGGTTTCGGAGCTCTTTCCGGTCTCCTTTGAAGAAGCCCGAGAATTGGCGGAGAATACCCCGATTATCCTTTTGGATCAGCTAACGCATTCGGTGGCACTTGAGGTCCAAAGCATTTTTCAGGGCATTCGGGCCGAAGTGAGCTTAACGAATGATCCCTCAGCCAAACGGCGTTGTTATCGAGCCGTCTGGCAAGAGCCACTCAATCTATCTCTTCTGAGTGCAGATGCTTCAAGGACTCCTCAGGAGAAAACCGTCCAAGAAATTCCCCTCGAAACCTGGGCCCAAGCGGTACCTCAGCCCACGGTTTCCAAAGAAACGGAATATGCCCCCGAA
>CAZMFE010000080.1:0-5274 GCA_964565495.1 uncultured bacterium | reverse complement strand
TCGTTGGGAATCCAGCCCGTCTGGTGGGCAACGTGAATGATATTCAAGTCAAGAGAGAGGCCCTTCTGAAAGGAGAGGGGGGCCAAGGGTGACACCTGTGATTCGCTTCGGTCTGGTGGGTTGTGGACACTGGGGCTCCAACTACCTCCGTATTCTTCAGCCTATGGAGGAGACCCTCGTCGTTTCGGTTTGCGACCGAGACAAGGCTCCCTTGGAGAGGACCCGTAAGCAGTATTCCAGCATCAAAATCGTTCAGGAATTTCTGGCCCTTCTCGAGGATTCTGAAATTGATGCGGTCATCATTGCGACGCCAGCTTCTACTCATTACGAGCTGGTAAAACAATCGCTTCGGGCCGGGAAGCACGTGCTCGTGGAAAAACCGCTGGCGCTTTCCGTGGCCGAGGCCCAAGAACTGGTCCCTCTGGCCCAAAATCAAAAACGGATCTTAATGGTGGGTCATACCTTTCTCTACAATCCCGCCGTCCGGAAGATGAAGGAATATATTGCGAAAGGCGCCCTCGGCAAGATCTATTACCTTCAGGCGACCCGGACTCATTTGGGCCTGATCCGCACCGACGTGAGCTCGGTTTGGGATCTCGCTCCCCACGATGTTTCTATCTTTTCCTATCTCTTGGAGCGGCGGCCGACGAGGGTTTCTGCGGTGGGGGTGTCTCACCTTAAGAGAAATCTTCAGGACGTGGCGTTTATCAATCTCTTCTACGACAGCAATATCATCGGCAATATCCATATCAGCTGGGTTGATTCCAATAAGCTTCGCCAAGTCGCTGTGATTGGCAGTAGGGCCCGCATTCTCTTTGATGATTTGAATCCTCTGGAACGGCTCCGCATTTTTGAAAAGGGGGTGAGTCTCGATAAGCCTTACAAGACCTTTGGAGAATTCCAGCTTCTCCTTCGAGATGGCGATATCCTTAGCCCGAAAGTGGAACCTGAGGAACCCTTGAGGAACGTCTGCCTTGAATTCATCCACTCCATTCAAACAGGCCAGAAGCCTCTCGCGGATGGAACGAATGGGCTGGAGGTTGTTCGAACGGTGTGCGCCATCCACCAGTCGATGGAGCGGGAGGGGGCCCCCGTCACTGTATCCGAAGCCGAATGAACCCTGTTACACCCCTCGTTTCTCTTCCCTTAGAGTGTTGCGTCAGCGATTACGCCTATTTCCTCGTTAAACCAAATTTCGTGACGGAGGGTGTAACGGGGTGAAGGTCATCGCGATTGGGCCGATGTATAACGAGGGCGAACGAGCCCTCGGAGTCATTAAGCGCTTTCCGCCTCATCTGGTTGAGGAAATCGTAATTGTCGATGATGCCTCCACGGACGGTGTGGGAGAGAAAGCGGTGCGGGCCGGAGCCACGGTGTTGACTCTCTCCAGGCGATCCGGGCCGGGGACGGCGATTCGAGCGGGTATCGACTACGGCCTCAAAAAGGGTTACGATATTTTTGTCGTTTTTGCCACGAACGGGAAAGATAATCCCCAAGAAATTCCTCGCCTGCTCGCACCCCTTCAGGAAAACCGCGCCGATTTCGTTCAAGGTTCTCGCTATCTCCAGGGAGGGAGCTGGCGCAATATGCCCTTTCATCGCGTCTGGGGCATCCCTGTCTTTACTTTCCTATTTTCTCTAGCGGTTGGAAGAAAAATCACAGATGCCACGAACGGCTTCCGGGCCTTTCGGAGGAGCCTCGCGGAAGATCCAAGGATCGATTTACACCAAGAATGGCTGGAAGGCTATCCGCTTGAGACCTATCTCTTTTTGCAGGCCATTCGATTGGGTTATCAGGTGGAGGAGGTGCCGATTACGAAGACCTACCCCCATTCCAAAACTGGCTACACCAAGCAGAAACCGTGGATTGATTGGTGGAATTATTTCAAACCGATCCCCTATGTCACCTTGGGATGGAAAAAGTGATTCGACACCTGCGGCCGATTTTTTGGGTTGTCCTCTTTTCTTTCTTGATCCGGCTCGCTTTCATTATTCTTGTCCCCCCCTCCATTATAACTATCGAAGGTGATGACGCCGGCCTTTATGAGTTGACGGCCCTGCAATTGAGAGAATATTTCAAGGAAGGGGGATCCCTCCTTAAAGAATTCCTTTCAGGCGATCTCTTTCGAGGCCAGGGAATGCTCGAAAAGTACGGCCTCGAGATTCCCTGGGGAGCCATCAAGAAGGGACCTGTCTACCCCTTTTTCGTGGCCCTGTTTTTTTGGATAGCGGGTCCGGAGCCTTTTTGGGTCTTTTTGGCCCAGGCCCTCCTGGTCAGTCTGGCGGGGGTGTTCTTTTATGGCATTGCCAGGGGATTAGGTCAGGAGGGAGCCGGTCTCCTTTGCGCCTTTCTCGTCGGGGTCTACCCGCCATTTATTTTCATCACGCAAAAACTCCTCCAGGAATCTCTGGCCATCTTTTTCTTCACGCTTTTTTATTTCCTCGTTTTTCGGTCTCGGAGAACAAATTCTGCTTGGTTTTTTGGGCTGCTGGGGATGGTGTTGCTTCTTCTCGCCTTCACGAAATCGAGACTCGCCTTTTTCCCTTTTTTCTTATTTGGGGTGATGGGCGTCACCTCTCAATTTGTGAGACAAAGAATTTTTTCTGCTCGGAACCTTGTCGTCCTTCTCTTATCCTTTTCGATTCCCTACTTTCTTTGGGCGACCGTTGTCTCCTGGCAAGTTCGGAAACCCGCTGTGGTTCGAGAGCTGGGCGGAATGCAGACGATCACCGGTCTTCTGCCGGATTACCAGGGATGGGCTCCCGACGGCTTTTTAGATCACCGGCCCGGCCCCGAGGTTAAGAAAATCCTCAAACGGGAAGGGATTCTTTGGGATCCAGAGAAGGAGAAGTGGCCGTCTGATTCCAAGATGATTGGGGCGGGACTCAAGATCCTTTGGAGACATCCTTGGATTTCACTCGGCATGGGCCTGGAACGATTTCAGCGTATTTGGTGGCACCCCTATGATTGGCCCTGGAGGGAGTTTTTTATTCCTCGCGAGCCGCTTCGTTGGTTTCACCGGGGGATGGTGATTGCCGCCCTTTGTGGGATGGTACTCTGGGGCTTTGAGCGGCCCTTGGCCGTTTGGTTTTTGTTGATGCCGCTTCTCTATGCGGTGCCGGCTCACGGTTTTTTTCATATTGAAACCCGATATTTATTGCCGTTTATTCCCTTCCTGTTTCCCTTTGCAAGTTTTTTCATCGCTCTCCTCTGGAAAGAGCGAAAAATTCTCTTCGGACCGTCTCAGAAATTCCTTCTGGGTCTGGGATTCGTTCTGATGGGAAGCCTTATTTTTCGTTGGAGTCGGCCTTCCCTTCTCTTAAAGTTTTCCGACGCTCTCAGTGCCTCTCAGGCCCATCTTTTAGGGGTCGGGGTTCGATCACTGGTTTTAGTCGGATTTTTTTTTGGAGCGTTCTTTTGGCTGAAGCGGGTCCTCCACGAACGTCGTCTCCTCACCTGTCTTGGCGTAACGGCCTTTTTTGTTTTGATTCCATTTGAATCCCATAGCTTCACGACCGGAGACTGGCGCGAATGGAAAGCGGCCCTCCGTCAGCCGACCGAGGGAATTCGTCAAGAGATCTTTCTTCCTGAGGGAAGTATCATCGCCTCCAGGGCGAGAAACTTGAGGTTGGATCTTCTTCCTCCCGAAAGAGGGGAGTCTTGGGCCATTCGAGTGAACGGAGAATCGATTGGGACCTTGGAGATGCTTAAAGCCAGCCCTTCCCCGTTTTTGCTGCTCCCCCCGTACAGCGTCTATCTCAAAGACGCGGGAAAGCAACCCTATCGTGTGAGACAATGGTTTTCTCTCCCTATTCCACAGGAGCTTCTTAAGGAAGGAACTTTTAACACCATTGAAATCGTATTCAATCAAAAAAATTCAGTCCCTCCCTTGGCCGATGAATGGACACTCTTTGGAGATTATCCGATCCCTTCGCCCTCCCCCCAATTTCAAGGCCCTCTTTTTCTCCATTCGATAACTGAATTTTCGGTTTTTAAATTCGTGTATGATGGGGACTTGCGAATCACCGGCGTTACCCCTCTTCATCATCAAGGAGTGGAGAGTTTCTACCGAAGAGGGGGGAGGGAGGATAGCGATGATCTTTCGGATGCCGCCGGCATTCAAAGAGGGGAGTACCGAATTCGGATTGAAATGGAGGATCGGGAGGGTAAGTTCCTGGTCTATTGATCGGACGGCCGATTTTTGATTGACTTTTGTTTTGATTTATGATATTCGACTCATAAATTGGTGGCGGGTGGTCGATAAAGTTAACAAATCAAAGTAAACCAAAAAATGGCGCAGATTGTCCTGTTACAGCCGTACACCGGGACCTGGGACGAGATGGCGATCAGGCCCCCGGAATCCCTCCTAGCCATTGCCGCCGTTCCTTACAGTAAAGGCTACAGCGTTAAAATTATCGACCAGCGTCTTTCCCCTAATTTTGAGGAGGAGCTTGATGAAGCGATCGGTCCGGAGACCGTCCTTATTGGGATTACCGCAATTACTGGTCCCCAGATTAAGCATGCCCTAGAGCTCACCAGATACCTCAAGAGTAAGTATTCCGTACCCGTTTGCTGGGGAGGGATTCACGCCACCCTGGTTCCTGAGCAAACGGCTCAGCATCCCTTAATCGATTATGTCGTGGTCGGCGATGGTGACTACGTCTTCTGTGAGCTTTTTGAAAGACTGCGGGACGGAAAGCCTTTGCATGATCTCCGGGGACTCGTCTACAAAGAAAAGGACGGGAATCTTCACTCTTCGGTGGGCCACATGGAAATCATTCCGGGAGGGATGAGCCAGCGCGGCCAGACGATCTCCTTCCTTCGGAAGAACGGCCAGGCTGACGTGATTCGAGATTTAGACGCTCTTCCTCCCACGCCCTACGAACTCATTGATCTCAGTCGTTATAAAGTTTTCGTGCTCGAAGACGGACGTAAATCGACCACGCTCAACACCTCGCGGGGATGCCCGTTTCGGTGTAAATTTTGTTCAGACCCCGTCATCAATGAAGGGCGCTGGAGAGGTTTTTCCCCCGAACGAGTCCTGGAAAAGGTGGATTATTTGTATCACGAGCATGGCGTCCGGGCGGTTTTCTTTCAGGATGATTACTTCCCCGGTGCCAAACCCCGTTTTATCAAAATTCTCGAGGGTCTTAAGAAATATAAAAGGGATCTTACTTGGGGAACGCTCGGGATTCGCGCAGATACCCTGATGCAATTGAATGACGAAGAGTGGGATCTCCTTTATGAATCAGGGTGCTTTGCGCTCGACATCGG
>CAZMFE010000079.1:0-5355 GCA_964565495.1 uncultured bacterium | reverse complement strand
TAATAAAAATCTTGGTCCGGTGGTTTAGGAAGTGCATCTTGAGCCGTCTGTAACGATTCATATTTTTTTGTATCTCTTTCTCTATTCTTGAGTTAAGAAAAATCTCCTCTTCTTTCGCTCATTTAAATATAACCCTAAGGCTCCTCTCTGTCAAGAAAGCCGGGTTTTCCTCTTTACCGATTTCTCCCTCGTATCGTCTTTTTGGGCGGGGGGCTTAAATTCTTCTCCCTCCTCCAACCAGAGCTCGGTCTCGGCTTCCTCCTCTTTGACGGAGGGGGCGCCTTTTCCCTTCTCCACGGGTCCCTCAACGAGGAAACGCTCTTTGGGATAGAGTTCGAGCGCCGGCGCGGGCGGTCCCTTCTTTCCTTCGGCTTCCTCCTTGGCCTTCTCCGAGTACCCCACCGGACCGGTCTGGGTCTCCACGATCGGATCTTTTTTCTTGAGAACGGTCCCCATGGAAAGGAAGGCGATCCCTACGACAAAAAGAAAGGAGAGGGATTGAATCTTCATCGCAGTGAAAGACTAACTTACCGAAAGGCAAAAATCAAACCAACGTCAAAAACGCCATTGCGAGCGGGCGGGATCGGTTTTCTTTTCTAAGTGTCGCTTGAGGTAGCGGCCGGTGTGAGAGGAGATAACGTTAAGAAGACCTTGCCGAGGACCCGCATAAACCACCCGGCCGCCCCCTTCACCCCCTTCGGGTCCCAAATCAATGATCCCATCCGCGCATTGGATCACTTCCATATTATGTTCGATCACGACAATCGAATGGCCTCGTTCCAATAGTTCCTCAAAGGCCCCCATCAAGTAAGAAATATCATGGTAATGGAGTCCGGTGGTCGGTTCGTCAAAAAGATAAAGGATCCGCTGGTAAGGTCGATTCGCCATCTCGTAGGCGAGCTTCAAACGCTGAGCCTCTCCGCCAGAAAGGGTGGGTGCCGGCTGACCGAGCCGAAGGTACCCGAGGCCGACTTTCTGGAGGACCCCTAATTTCTCCCGAAGGAGAGGCCGGTCCTTCCCGCTGGAGGCGGGTCCGCCTCCGGCGGAAAAAAAATGAAGCGCCTCATCCACGGTCATCTGGAGGACTTCGTCGATCGATTTCCCGAGGGTTCGAATTTCGAGCACCTCGGGCTTGAAGCGTCTTCCCCCGCAAGCTTCGCAAGGCACATAGACATCCGCTAAGAAATGCATCTCGACCTTAAGGCGTCCGTCCCCTTTACACTCTTCACAGCGTCCCCCTTCGACGTTAAAAGAGAACTGTCGAGCCGCGAGTCCCGCCCGGCGGGCCGAATCCGAGGAACCAAAGATTCTCCTGATCTCGTCGAAGGCTTTCAAATAGGTGACCGGGTTGGAGCGGGGGGTGCGTCCAATCGGGGTTTGGTCGACGAGGATCATCTCATCGATCTGGTCGAACCCGCGGATCACTTTGACCTTTCCCAGATCTTGGACGGGCCGTCCCCGCCACCTGAGATAATTCTGATAAAGGATGTTATAAACGAGGGTGCTTTTCCCGGAACCGGAGACTCCGGTCACCACCACAAACTGACCCAGCGGAATTGGGACGTCGATCGAGCGGAGATTGTGTTCACTCGCCCCTAAAATTTGGATTTCACCCCGGGGAGACACCGAAGTTTCAACCCTGCGCTTCTGCCATCCGACCTCGAGCCGCCCCGCCAGGTAACTTCCGGTAACGGAACGGGGTTCCTGCGGGAGTTCTTCGACTTTTCCTTGAAAGATGATCTCTCCCCCTTTTTCTCCCCCCAAAGGACCCAAATCCAGCGCCTCGTCGGCGGCCTCAATCATCGTGCGGTCATGTTCCACGACCACAACGGTATTCCCCAAGTCCCGAAGCTCCTTCAGAAGCCGGATCAGAAGTTCGTTATCCCGTTCGTGAAGTCCGATGGAGGGTTCATCCAAGACATAAAGCGTATCCACGAGCCCGGAGCCGAGGGAAGTGGCGAGATGAATCCGTTCGACTTCACCCCCGGAGAGGGTCCGGGAAAGCCGGTCCAGCGCGAGGTAAGAAAGTCCCACCTCTTTCAAGAAACGCACCCTTTTTCGAATCTCCACCAGAACCGGTTCCACCCTCTTCTCCTCGGCCGGCTCGAGACGAAAATTCTCGAAAAAGGAGGAGAGCTCTCCGATCGGGAGGTGCGAGAGGTCCGCAATACTTTTTCCGGCGACCTTGACCGCCAGCGCCTCAGGCTTGAGTTGATTTCCCAAGCACGTCGGACAAGGGACATACCCCCGGTACCGACTGAGAAAAATGCGGACATGCATCTTGTACGTCTTCCTTTCCAAATAGTCAAAAAAATCCTTCACACTGAAATAGTCTTCACCCTTTTTCCCTGTTCCTTCAAGGATCCACTTTTGGTGCTCCCCAGAAAGCTCTTGCCAGGGGGTTCTCAAAGGAATTCGCCGCCGGCGGCAAAATTGAATCAATTGACGCCACTCCCACCCGGCACTCGGCTTGGTCCAAGGTTCAATGGCCCCTCCTTCGATCGTCTTCCGCCGATCCGGAATCACTCGATCCCCGTCGATGGTAATCACCCGGCCGAATCCTTGGCAGGCGGGGCAGGCCCCGAGAGGACTGTTGAAGGAAAAAAGGCTGGGGAGGGGTTCCCGATAATCGATCCCGCAAGCGTCGCAGCGAAAATGTTCCGAAAAACGAAGCTTCTCTTTCGCCTCCTCCAGCCAGACACCGGCCTCTCCTTTTCCAAGCCGATAAGCGAGTTCCAAGGAATCGGTGAGTCTTTTTCGATTCTTCGGTTCGTGGGAAAGATGATCGACGATGACCCAAATCTCGCCTCCGGGCGACGGCCTCTTAAATTCAGCGATCGGAAGGCGTTTTCCTTCGTCGAAAAGCTCCTGAAATCCCTGTCGGGCCAGCTCCGGAAGAAATTCCTTGAGATGGGCGAGGACCCCTTTTCCGAAACGGATGGGAAAAAGAACCAAAGATTTCTGGGAGGGGAACTCCTTGAAAAGGAGGGCGGTGACCTTTTCCGGAGTTTGCTTCATCACCTCTCGATGGCACTGGGTACAGAAGGTCCTCCCGATCCGGGCGAAAAAGACGCGCAAATAATCGTTGATTTCGGTCTGGGTTCCCACCGTGGAACGGGCATGGGTGATGACATTTTTGGCCTCAATCGCAATCGCGGGAGGAATTCCACTCACCCCGTCAAGGTCGGGCTTCTCCATCCGTTCGAGAAATTGACGGGCGTAGGCGGAAAGGGATTCGACGTAACGGCGTTGGCCTTCGGCATAAAGGGTGTCAAAGGCAAGCGAGGACTTGCCCGATCCTGAGACACCCGTGACTACATAAAACTTCTTGTGGGGCAGGATGAGATCAAAATTCTTGAGGTTGTGGGTCCGGACCCCCTTGAGAAGAATCGCATCCAAGAAACTACTTGCGGCTCACTTCACTGGAAAGCTGTCGCTTAATGAGGGCGAGGAGCTCGCCGCCTCCAACGATACTCTGAGACTCCTTGGCCAACTGAATCGAGGTCCTCCGGGGACCGGTTCGTTTGAGGACCAAAGTCGCCCGTCTCCGATCTGAGTCCGCAAAGCTTGAATAGCGAAGGTTCCGAAGATAGATGAGCCCCTTCTCTTTGATCGTGTGGTCCATCCCCCAGTCAGGATCGAGCTCGATGGCCTCCATCGTCCTGAGGTAGACCAGGTCCATCGGAAGGGAGAAAACCAAAACTTCATCGTGAAGGGGAGGCGTCGAAGAGGAACGGGCGCAGCCTCCGGAACCCAAAGCCCAAAAGAGAAGCGTGAGAAAACCGATCGTTGACAATTTCATAGCTTACCGTTTACACCTTTCCGCTCATTCGGATAAAGAAACCGCTTCGCTGCGTGTCGTTAATCTTCCTCAAGTCATCGTCGAAATCGGTAAAATTATACCCGATTCCGAGCCGGACGTAATCATAAAATTCACGGTCCAATTCCACGAGGGGTCCGTGCTTCAGGGTATCCGCCACCTCCCGTTGGAAGAGCATTCGGTACTCGATCCCCAGATCCCATTTCCTCGTGAGGTGATAATTGAATCGGTTGATCCATAAAAACGTATTCACCCGAAGCCTCTCGGTCAAAGGCGTCCTGAAAATCTCCATTCGGTAAGCCGCTTTCTCAACCCATTGAAGTGATTCGGTAAGCTCATAAGCCCCTTCCCAGGAAAAAATGTGAGCCCTTTCGTCAATCGCAATCGACCCGGAATCACCCCCCGAGAACTGAGCATCACTGGCCTGCTCATCGAGAAAGGTGTACCTGGCAAGCCAGTTAAATCGATCCGATTCTACCGGCCGGTAGGCGAAGCCGGTGTTGAACTCGATAAAACGACCCGTGAGGTTCCCCGGTTCTAAGAAGCGGGAAGTCCCAAAATTAAAACGCCCCAGGAAGCTCAGATCTTGATTGACCTTCCAATCGACGGAATTCTGAGTCACCCACTGCCGAATGGCCGGGGCATCTTGGTCGAACCGAACCTCCAAGGAATCTTCCCATTTCCATTTCTTGGGATCCGTGTAAGCCAGCGAACCAAAGAGAGTATTGAAAGTATTGGTCCGAACCAGATTATCGATGGCGAGGCTGCTCAACGAACGAAAATCATCGGCATCGAGGTGGCGGCGCTCGAAACGAAGACCCAGATCCCAACGCTCCCCCACACGGGTCTCGTAGCCATAGAGGTCGGAGTTGCGAATCCCGGGAACTGCCTCCTCACCGACAAAGGCGGGGATCCACTCCCCCGGCAGATTTCCTGAATAGGTCGAATACTCGCGTTCGGTATAGATTCGGCTTCGTTCGGTCAACTGATGGCTTGAGCCGACGGAGGTCGAAATGTCGAGCGGGCCGGAATCCTGATTTCGGAATTTGATCGTCGCATAACTCGTTGTCTTTTCATCCCGCTGGATGCTGATGCCGAGAAGGGTCGCATCACCGACGCTCCCCACCATTTCCTCAAAGGTGACTTTCGCCCGCTCACCCGCCTTGACCTCGACCCCCCCTCCCATTTGATAGTTCTGTTTTCCTGAAAAGGTCATCTGACCCCGAACATAGGGCGTCACCCCATCGGAAACCCGATGGGCCACCCGGAGTCCGAAGGCATTCCCAAACGGCACCTGGGAATAAAAGGAGTCGAGCCGATTGCGAAGCGGCACATCCAGATGCTGATGAAGGTACTCGCCGATGACGTTCCATGTTTCGTAGTCGAAGACGGCCTGGGCAGTGGTTGAACGAAGTTTCTCAAATTGCGCTGAGACTCCAAAGAGCGTCAAAGGGCGAAGCTGAGCGACGACCTCCGTGGAGTCATGGCGGCCCAAAAGATAAAAATGTTCCGAAAATTTGAGTTTGGTCTGGACG
>CAZMFE010000078.1:0-5408 GCA_964565495.1 uncultured bacterium | reverse complement strand
CCGGCCGTGCATAATAATTGTATTAATTAGTACATTTAAATGTATTAAATAATACAATTTTATGTATTAAAAGATGCATCAAAATTGACATTTCTTGGCCTCCGGGGTATCCTATCTAGCGAAAGGGAGTGGACCCGTAGAGTTGCCGAGACATGGTTAAAATGTTAGAGGGAAAAGAACTCTTGGATAATTTAGCCCGCTACGGGTATCCTCTGCTCAGGCCCGTATCACGCACCTCGCCTGAGGAGGTTCTGTTAAGCCTTGCACGGCAAAAAGACGCGCGTCTTTTGGAAGGATTTCCGGTGGTTCTGATAAGTGCTTTAAAGGAAAAAGAGACTTTAGAATGGGAATCTCAAAAGTGGAGTCTTGAAAAAACGCTTCCCCAGAAAGAACGGGAGCGCTTCACAGTTCTATTGGCCCTAAGCTGTCTCCTCTTTAAATTATTTGGAATGGAAGAGAGAGTGCAGCAGCGGGCCAAAAAGCTTCTTTCAAAACTTCAACGGGGGACAGAAAAATTGAAAGAGCTTGAAGATCCCTTCCAGACTTCCGGCACGGTCAATGCAGGAGGAGTGCGCCTTTCCTCCGAAAGAATGAAAGTGAATTTCCGCAATTATCTTGTCCGAGGAGAGCCCTTTGAAGAGGTGGCGAAAAAGAGCCGCGCTTTATCTCTGGAAACGAATCTTTCAGAATTTTTTGCTCCTAAGCAGAAAGAACTTCTCAGGAAACGTTTGGAGCGCAGGCCCTTTACAAAAACAGAGAGGGAATATTTCTACCGCGTGGTGAAAAAGAAACTTCGCGCCCTCGCCGACGAAGACCTCCATCAATTGGCACGTCAAATGGTGGAGAAATAGAGCCCCTTTGGTGATTCAATGAGGAACCGCGGATACTCGGACCGGATGGCCCAGCTGATTGAGGCCCTGAACAAACTCCCCGCGATCGGCCGGCGCTCGGCCGAGCGGATTATTTTTCATCTGCTCAAGGCCCCCCTCGAAGAAACCCTCCAGTTGAGCGGGCTTTTGAAAGAGGTCCGCACTGACACCCGTTTTTGCAAGCGCTGCCACAATTTTTCGGATGCCGAGCTCTGCCGGATCTGTGAGGACCCGGCCCGAGAGAAAGACCTTCTCTGCATCGTCGAGGATCCAAAGGATGTCGTCTCCATGGAAAAAACCGGATTCTATAAAGGCCTCTACCACGTGCTCCTGGGAAGCCTGTCGCCCCTGGAAGGCGTGAGGCCTGAGGATCTTAGGATCGCGGACCTCCTCCGGCGCGTGAAGCAGGAGAAGATCCGCGAGGTGATCTTGGCCACCAACCCCAACACCGAGGGCGAGACCACGGCACTTTATCTGGCCCAGGCGTTGAAGCCTTACAGCATCAAAATCTCCCGCATCGCGCGCGGCATCCCGGTGGGAAGCTCGATTGAATTTGCGGATCCCGCCACGCTTCAGCGCTCCCTCGAGGGAAGACAAAGTTTTGGATGAGAAAAGAGAAAAGGGGACAGGTCTTTGTTCAACCAGACAAAAAAGACCTGTCCCCTTTACGGCTACAGCAACCGACGGCCTCATTGAGATTGCTTCGCCCGCCAAGAAACGCGGCGGGCTCGCAATGACGGTGCTGCTTATTACCGGCTGCGCGAGGCTTTTTGGGTGGGAGATCCACGCGCCGGGAATTCTTTCCTCCAACTTTGCACAACAAATCCGGCCGGTTGAGGAGCGCGCCGCTCTTTATTTGCCCTCCGAGGTTTTAACCTATCAATCGAAGGACAAGGGCTCGTGGTCGGCCGATCCCCAGACCTATCATGTGGGCGAGGCCCTCGCGCCGATGCTTCTTGAGGGATTTCAAAACGGATTTTCCGAATTTGTCTTTCTCGAGACCGAACCCACGGCCTCGATTCTCAGGCGCTATGGAATCAAGCGCCTCGCCGTGGTGAGAATCAAGGATTTCAAAAACCGCGTCACCTGGGGCGGCCAGGGTTTGATGCTGATTACCGAAACCGCCGTGTTCGATTCCGAGATGAAGAAACTGGCCCAGTTTGAGTCGAGGGGCTCGAGTGAATCCGAGAAGATTTTCGCCAAAAAAGGCGGGCCCGAAGTGAATTTAAACGCAGCCATCGAGAACAACGTCCGCGCCGTGGTCCAGCATCTGCAGGATATGAAATGAAAAAGGGGACAGGTCTTTTTTCAGCGTGGTTTAATAAAGACCTGTCCCCTTTTTGCGCGTTTCTCGCAATGACGATTCTGACACCTCTTCTATCTGCCTCCGAAATCATCGAAGAAACGCACACGCAGGTCATCGTCCGCGAGCATCCCAAAACAGGACAACCTTACGTCAGCATTATCTCTTCCCAAGGCCCGGTGCCGGCGGACCCTTTCAGCGGCCGGCGCAAAAAATTCTCCCGGCCGGATTACCGGATGCTGGATCCCCAATTGAAGGCGCGGGACATTCCCTATGACGGGCCTTACAGCAGCCGGAAAAAAGTTTATGTCTTGGCCGCCACGCTGGCCGCCGCCGGAACAGCAGGCGGGATCGTGGGAATAGCCTCCGCCCCGGCCGCAACCGGGGCCGGCGCCTCCGGCGGCGCAGGGGCTTATTTTGCCGGCGGAACGGCCGTGGCCGCAGGCTCCGCGGCCGCCGCAACCCGTGCCGTAAGAGCCAATCCCAGGAATAAAAACTTTATTCACCGTTCGGAATCCAGGGAGCCCATTGACAAGCCCTGATTCCTGGAGCAAGCTTTAAGTGGAAGGATCTGAGGACAAGTCTCGCGGGTACGCACGCCCCTCTTTTTCCCGCGGACGCAAAAGGGGGCCTTCAGATCCTTCTTTTTATAAAAATCCAAATCCCAAATGACAAATAAACCCCAAGCACCAAATCCAAAAAATCTGTTTGGATCATTAGGATTTTGGACTTGGGATTTGTTTGAGATTTGGAATTTGGTATTTTTAGGAATCAAAGGGTGAGGCTGCAGGATGTGAGCGACCGGGTTTATCAAGGGCAGGTCTACGCCCTTCTCGACCATGCCCAGACCTCCATCGTGATTTCGATGTACCTCATCCGTCCCGGGGAGGACGACAAACACCCCGTCAACCGGCTCCTTAAGGATCTGGTCGAGGCGGGCAAGCGGGGTGTTGAAGTCACAATTTATCTCAACACCAAATTCAAGGAAAGAGGAGATCCTCAGAAATGGAAAGAAGGCCCCTGGTTTGAGAAACTCCACGAGGCGGGAGTGGTCGTCAAACTGGTGAGTCCGGTGCGGCGCCTTCATGACAAACTCGTGATTGTGGACCGGCGCATTGTGGTGGAGGGAAGCATGAATTGGTCCGTCTCGGCGATCGCGGACAATTTCGAATCAGCCACGATCATTGAATCACCCGAACTGGCCGAGGCGAAGCTCAAGCGCATCAGCTTTTTTCCAATTTGGGGCGAGGAGGAAAAAAAGGTGCCGGTACCCCGGCGCGTGGTTTACGAAACCTTCCCTCTCTTTCCGGCCGGCGCGCCGACCTCGCTTGACCTCCCCGCCGCTTTTCTCGAAGAGCGCCGGTACTTTCCGAAAATGATTCAGTATCAGCGCGCGCGGGCCATGAAGATGTTTCTCCTTTTCCTTTATCTGGCGCAGGCGAGGGGGGCGTTGAAATTTAGTTTTTCACCGGAGGCGGCCGGAGAATTTCTCGGAATCCTGCCGGGCCGGGACCGCTCGGCCGTCCGGAGGCAGATCATCCGGGTGCTCCGCGACCTTCAAAATCTGGACGGTCTCCTCAAGGCAGAGTTTCTTCACGCCCGGGAAACGTGGGTCGAACTTTACCTTCCTTCCGGACCGGTTTTTACCGTCGGCTCCGACGTCCTTCAGGCAGGGGAGCTCGCCGTCTTGACGGACAATGAAATTTTTCTCCGTTTGATCAAGGCGCGGCTCCTTGAGGAGGGAAGGCGGCTTGAAGATTTGAATCGGACTCAGATCAAGAAGCGGTTTTTCATTGGTGAAGAAACTATCGGCCGCACCCTCGGTCCCGCCCCGCGCCGGGGAAGGCCGCCCGCCAAACCCAAGACGGGGATTCCCGTTTCCCCCCGATGAGTTACGAATTCGAAATCCCGCCGGCGTGGGTGCGGCTTTTCTCTGGGATCGTGGGCACGGCGGGCCTTGCCTTTGGTCTTTTCAGCGCTTTTTGGCCCCGCCGCCTGGGGTGGCTTTTGATCGGGATGAATTTAATCCTGTGGCTTTCCCTTCTTTTCTAGCGGCCTTCCTCCCGCTATAATGGCTCGTTCTTTTTAATTAACCCTTTTTCCTCGGTTTCGCCGAAGGTGAACCCGCCACGCTTTTTGGCGGGAGCGGAGAACAAGATTCCATGATCCATCAAGTTTACGTTCTTAAAAGTTTGAGATCATCAAAGAGATATGTTGGGATGACCTCTCAGCCCTTAGATGGAAAACTAAAAGAGCACAATGAAGGGGCAACGGCATGGACCCGTTACCATCGTCCATTTAAGTTGATTTATTCAGAGAGATTTTCTGATAAGTCGTCAGCGCTACGGAGGGAAAAATTTTTAAGACCGGCAACGGTCGTAAAACTCTCGACATCATGATTGAATCTTATTCTCTGCCACAGAGCGTGGCGGAGAAAAACTTATAAAACAAGTTTTTCCTCGGTAGCTCAATGGTGGAGCATCCGGCTGTTACGAAGTTAGCAGCCTCGGGCGGAAACGCCCGGGTGAAAAGCGGGCTAAATCAGGGAAACCCGCCGACGCCTTAGTGGCGGGCAATCCTGAGCTAGCACTGTCCTTTGAATCAGCAAGCTGATTCAAAGGACGGGGGCAAGTGCAGAGACTTTACACCCGCTGCCCTAACGTGACAAGTTAGGGACTGTCCCCGAAGGGGACTGTCCCTCTTGAAGCCGAGGGCAAAGAGAAAGTCCGGCTCTCCAAGTAATTGGAGTCAGATCGTAACCGGAGGGTTGCTGGTTCGAGTCCAGCCCGAGGAGCCATTTGACACTCTCGTGCGAACCTGACGCACAGGTCGCGCGAGCACTCCTACACCCGAAGGGCCTCGGCCTTTCGGGGTGTAGGGGTTGTCATCGTCAGGCGGCGGGGTCCAATCCGGCGGGTTTCTGAGGTCAAGATTCATTTCAGGCAGATCTCCCCAAAATAAAACCTTAATCCTCTTCGGCGTGTAAATTACTTCCTTCACCAAGAGCAGAATCAGATTTCTCTTTTCATCAAAAGAAAACGTCTCAAAGACCTTCGGAAATTCTCTAAAGAGTCTGGCAAAGGTATCCGCATCAATTACGTGCTGGCTTAGGTGCTGCATATTGGTTTCGATCCGGTGAATTTCATCTTCTAACTTTTCCTTAGAAGTCTCGAGCTCCGATACCTCTTTGACAAAAGCGCGCGACTGTTTCTTATCCAAATCCGTTGACTTAAGGA
>CAZMFE010000077.1:0-5488 GCA_964565495.1 uncultured bacterium | reverse complement strand
CAAAAAGAGTGCAGGCAGCTTCTGGACTTCGCTTCGCATGTCGATTAATATGACGCGAGATTCGAAATGGTTCAACCGGTTTTAATCATTCAAGGGGGCGCAGGAAGGAAATCCAGAGATTCAGGCCGCGCGGCAAGAATCCAAAAAAAGATCCGGCACATCCTCAAACTTTCCTACCAAGAACTGATTCGAACCAATGCCCTTGAGGCAACGGCTTACGCGGTCCGGCTACTGGAGGATGATCCAGAATTTAATGCCGGTACCGGTTCTCAGCTTCAAGCCGACGGCCAAGCCCGGCTCTCGGCATCGATCATGGACGGTTCAAGATGCCGTTTCGCCGGAGTCATGAGTCTTGAAAAAATAAGAAATCCTATCCTCGTGGCACGCGCGCTTCTTGAAGAAAAAGACCGCGTCCTCTGCGGAAAGGGGGCATTGCAATACGCGACCAAAATTCTTGGACTAAAACCGTCGGATCCAAGAACTGGGGAATCGATTCGGCGGTGGAAACAATGGAAAAATCAAAAGGGGCCTGGCCCCTTTTGGGCTTCGGATACGGTTGGGGCTTGTGCCCTTGACCGATTTGGGAATCTCGCGAGCGCCACCTCCACCGGAGGACGGGGATTCGAGCGGCCGGGCCGCGTGAGTGACAGCGGAATGCCGGTCGCCAATTATGCCGATGAGCGATGCGCTATTTCCGCCACAGGGATTGGAGAAGAAATCATCGACGAAGGCCTGGCCCTTAAAATCGCCACCCGCGTCTCGGACGGAAGATCTCTCAACAAAGCTTTTAAGAAAACTTTTCGTGAGGTCCGCTTGCGGGGGCGAGGCATGGGGGCCGTCGGTCTGGACCGAAAAGGAGATGTCGTCGCTCTCGCGACGACACCGGTCCTTATTTATGGTTGGAAGAAAGGCACAAGGAGTTCAACGGCCTTAACGGTTGCCCAGACAAGATAAACGGTATAAAAAAGAGTGAGAATCGTCAGGATCCATTTCCACGCCTGGCTAAACGCGGGACTCTTGTAAAGAAGGGGTAACCCGAACGGCCCCAAGACCAAGAAGAGGAGCGCCACCGTGACCCACGGTCGGTAGTACCATTTCACCTCTTCCCTCATTGAAAAACCAATTCTTTTTGGGCGCTCGGGTGCTTAAAGGGCGGCCGAGGAGGCGAGGGGACCTCCTGATTCAAACCCAGCTTCGCACACCAAAGATCAAAGAGTTTCGCGATATTTTCCCAATAGGGGCCCCTGCCGTGGTGGCGTTCACCAAAATTTGAATTCGAAAGTTTCCCTTCGCGGACCTCGCGGATGCGGTGGAGGATTTTTTCGGCTGCGAGCGGAAAATGTTTCTGGATTCGGGAAATAAAGACGGATTTCACATTTCCGGGAAGCCTGAGAAGAACGGAAGACGCGCTTTTTGCCCCGCACGCCTTGGCCTCTTTTAAAATTTGAGGAAGGTCCGAGTCGTTGAGGCCCGGAATAATCGGGGCGACAAGGATTCCCACGTCGAGTCCGACGCCTGCCAGCAGACGGACTGCCTCAAAGCGTTTCCGTATCGAGGCGGCATTGGGTTCAATCAGCCGCGCCATCTTCTCATCAAAAAAAGGAATGCTGATCGAAATCGAAAGATGCGTCCGTTCATGGAGCTTCTTCAAAAGATCAAGATCTCGAACGATGAGAAAGGACTTAGTGACGATTCCCGCCGGGTTTCCAAATTCAAGGCAAACTTCGAGGCATTGACGCGTCAACTCGTAAGAAACCTCAAGCGGCTGATAGCAATCCGTATCGCCGGAGAAGACAATGAGTTCTCCTTTCCAAGAAGGCTTCAGGAAAGCCTCTTTGAGGAGTCGAGCCGCCTTCGGCTTTACTACAATTTTTGTTTCGAAATCGCTCCCGGCGCCAAACCCAAGGTATTCGTGGGAGGGGCGGGCATAACAGTAGGCGCAGCCGTGGAAACAGCCGCGGTAGGGATTGACACTCCAGCGAAACCCAAGATCCGGGGAATCGTTTCTTGAGAGGATGCTTTGGGTCGTATCCTCGTAAATCTCGAGTTTCGCCGGCGGGGTGATCCCCTCAAAATATTCTACGAAGTGTGACTCAAAAGGATTCGGCGGATTCTCAATCTTCTTCATCCGTTTTAAACCTGAGCTGCTTTCCTCCGCAGGGCCAAATAAAGTGAAGTCGCGAAACGGGGATCGATCCCTCTCGAGGGGTCTGACCCTCCCCATTCCTCCTCGAGTCTTTGAAAGACGAGGGCCCAAAGGGGTCTGAGGAGTTCCTGATCTTTGTCTGACAAGAGGCGGTTGAGAAACTTTTCCTTCTCGGTCGGGCTCAAAACCTTCTGAGGCCCGTCCCCTTCAAATCCTTGCTCAAGAAATCGCCTCACTTCCCGCTCGGCAAGAGGGACGGTCGAAACCTGGCCTTTCAAGACGAAATGGACAAAGGTGGAGCCGAGGAGCGAAAAAAGCGACATTTCAGAATCGTCTCTCCGGACCTCGATATTCAAACGATGAAAGAGCTCGGGCGAGGTTGCTTCAAGAACTTCATGGATCCGTCGGATCTGAAGCGCGGTACTCCGCGCCCTTTCAAGATCCCGGAGATCCTTAAAATCACGGAGCCGGCCAGGATCCTCGCGGACTTCGGGATCGAAACACTCGGGGATCCATTCGAGCAGGCCGCGAAAGATCCCCTCGTAGGGATCGTTGAGGAAATCGAGAAAAATTTTTTGATCTCCCTTCCAGTAATGATCCAAAACTTCGCAGGCCGAATCCCGCAGGCTAAAGAGTTCGCTCACTCCCCAGCGGAAGATCGCCTCAAGCCACCTTTCTTTCATCATCTGACGCGCGCGAGAAAGGTCACGTCTACTTAGGCTCTCAAGGCCGAGACTGACGAATCGGCGCGCGCGCTCGATCCCCCGGCGAACCCGCTCTTCGGAGGCAAAATCAACCCCCTCGCAGGCGATGACCTTATTGGAAAGCCAGGCCAGTTCTTCTTCCAAGCCCTCCCGAATCTCGTGAGGCTCCTCTCGAAAAAGAAGCAGGACTTCGTCTAAGAAGAGGCGGTCGCCAGACCAAAGGGTGAGATAACGGGGTGGCTTGCCGTCGAAAGGAATTTCTCGGCCGGGTTCCTGTCCTTTCCCCGCCTTGCGTGGGAATCGTTCAAACTCCTCTCGGGTGAGGGGCGAGTAAATGTGGCGGGCGGTCTCGGGGTCCGGGAACCCGCGCTCCGCCAAACGAATCGCTCGTTTCTGGAAGGCTTCCTCCTCAAGCTCATAATCCATTTCCCCTAAAATTCCCTCCAGGATAGCCGCATAGCGGCCTCGGGTGTTTTCAAAAAGAATTTCGATAGAACGGCGGACCGTTTCCAGATTCTCTTCCTTGACCGAGATAAAGTAACGCTCATCAAGCGTGAAGGTGGGTTGGTCCCCCAAGAGTTCATCCGAGGGATACTCCCATTCGGGTTTCAGGACCCGAATCAAACCTTTGAAACCGGTGACGACGGTTTCATAATCCATTTCGACAAGCCAAGCGAGGAGCCTCTCCTCATCGGCCTCAAGAAGGGTCTCAAGCCACTCGCGGAAACCCTGGGGACGGAGCCGGTCTTTTTTCCAACAATCGATGTCGGAGATAAAAAAGAGCTGTGGAAGACTGGCGTAACGAAGGACCTCGCTTCTCTCCTCAAGATCCATTTCACGCGTCAGGAGGTAAAGCTCTTCCTGCGTGAGAGACTGGGTCAGGCGGGCCGGATTGTGAGAATAAACAAGAAGCTCCCCCCTTTCCCGAAAGGGGGTCTGGTGGAAGACACGCTCCTGTTCCTCCTGACTGAGGCGTTCAAAAGTCTCTTGGTCCATGGTTCATATTGTATTCCATGGATGCCGGGAAAGGTAGAGAGGCCTACTTTCCCCCCGAGAAGGCCTTCAGCTCTTGCGAGAGACGGTGAAGGGGAAGCTGCCCCGGGGCCTGAGCGCGGGTGAGAAAACCATAGGTCAAAAAGGAACCGAATAAGGGGGCCAAAACACGGGAGGGGGTTCCGAGGGTTCCCATCGCGATCGAAATCAGTGGCTTGTCCCTATTTCGATGAGTAAAAAGAAGAAAGCGCGCCAAGTCTTTTTTTCTTCTTGGGGTCACGGCAATCTTGACTAAATCAGCCCCCCCCCTCTGTCCTCTCTGGATGAGCCGCGACAAGGTTCTGTCCGGCGGTGTGGTGCGAAAATTGTGATAGGAAAGGATCACCCGCCTTCTCTTGCGGTGGGCCAGCGAAACGAGTGTTTTTCTCAAACGGGTTGAACTTAATTCTAGATCGATCGCTTGAACCCAAGGAAGGACTCTCTTAAAAAGATCGATTCGCCTCTCGTCCGGGATCCTCCGTCCGCCCCCTTCCCTGCGACTCCGAATCGTCGCAATCAGAGGAAGGCCAAGACGTCTTAAGGATTTGATTCTCTTCTGGATCCGATCTGGATCGAGCCCGAGGAAGCGATCGATCCGAAGCTCGAGGACTTTGACACCGAGTTTTTTGGTCTTCCGGATCCCTCTGAGATCTTCTCGATCGGTGATCGTGAGGGCAATGACCGGCCCTTTTCCCAAAGGGACCGTACCCATCTTAAGCATAAAGCCGGTCGACTCAGGAACACCCCATCGAGTTGCCGCAGTTGAGGCACTTATAACAAGATCCGTTCCGGACCGTCACATGCCCGCATTGATCACAGAAGGGAGCGTCTCCCATCATCTGAGAAAGATGCCCGTCCAAGGCATCGGAGGTAACCACAGTTTCAAATTCCACAAGATTTGCAGGATGGGTTTTGGCGAGTCGCATCCCCGCTTCCTTTTTGGCTCCTTTTCCATTACCGGACCCATGACCCGAATGAGACGAACCCGTTTGGGCGGGAGAAGATTTCTCTCCCTTTTCCGGTTTGGCTTTTTGAGAAGCCTCGCCAGGGGCTTGTTCGGGAGGCACCTGAACAAAATCGGTCCGGCCGAGATACTCCATTCCGAGGACCCGGAAGATATAGTCGACGACGGAGGTCGCATACTTCACGTTGGGGTGATCCACCGTCCCCTGGGGCTCAAAACGGGTGAAGGTGAAGACATTGACAAATTCCTCCAAGGGGACGCCGTATTGAAGGCCGAGTGAAACGGCGATGGCAAAACAACTCATCATCGAGCGGTAGGCGGCCCCCTCCTTGTGAATGTCGATGAAAATCTCACCCAGGGCTCCATCTTCATATTCTCCAGTCCGGAGATAAACTTTCTGTCCTCCCACGCGGGCTTCTTGGGTGAACCCGAAGCGTTTTTTCGGGAGACGCCGGCGGCGGAGAACCGGCTGAGCGGCCTCCTCTTTTTTCTCGGGAGGGCCGCCGGAAGTGGCATTCAAAGGCTGGGAGGCCTTGGAGCCGTCCCGGTAGATGGCGATGGCCTTGAGGCCGAGCCGCCACGATTCGATGTAAAGCTTTTCAATCTCTTCGACGGTGATTTCATGGGGGAGATTGATCGTCT
>CAZMFE010000076.1:0-5488 GCA_964565495.1 uncultured bacterium | reverse complement strand
ATATTGCCAGTAATAGTCACGGCACGGCCATTGGCCTCGGAGGGTCCTCTCGAAAGAATAAAGATCCGTTCCCATATCATCGGAGGAAAGATAAGGTTGGGCGTCAATCGTCACGCCCAAAAAAAGAATAACCATGAGGACCAGAAGGGAAAACCAAAAAGAATCTTTTTTCTCCATAAATCTTCAGCTTAGAAGATTGAGTTTCTCGCCCCTCGCTCCCCGCTCGAACACCTTCACCGCCTGGCCGCCCTCCTCCCAGGGGCCAAATGTCTGAACCACCCGGTAGTTTTCAGAAATGTAACGGGCGAGTTTCTTCGCATAAGTGATGCCAAAATCGCCCACGCTTATTTCTTTAGAACGGTAACGATTCGAAAGAACGACATAACGAATCTGTTTGATCTCCAGTTGGCGGATCATGGCCTCTTCTTGTTCGTCGGATATAGGGATACCCTCCAGGATATGGATCTCACGAACGGCTTGGCGGCGGCCCGAAAGGAAACAGTAAAGAGGCTCATACGGCGCAGCGAAAATTTCTTGATCGGGGGTGGTGTGTTCCACAATAAAGCGTCGGGTCTCGCGCAAAACTTCCACATCGGAAAGGGGGCCTCCGGCGTAAATCCGGCCTTGAGGAAAGCCCAAATAACGCTCTGGGGTATGCCAAGCTGAGGCCTCCCGCAGATTCTTCCAAGGCTGCCAAAGAAGAGTGAAGAAAAGGAAAATTCCCAGCCCCAGCTTCATTTTTCGTGAAAAAAGAACGGAAATCCATTCTGCCGAAAGCCCCAGGAAGAGGACCAAGATAGGAAAAACCCAGAAGTCAAATCGATAAATCAAACCCTCTTGAAAAAAATAATCGGAGGGGTTGGCAGGAATAAAAAGAAGAAGGGATCCCACAATGAACCCAAAGACCCTCCTGTCGACTCCCTCCGTCTTTCTCCTTCCGAGACACCAAAGGCCGACCCCCCCAAAGAGAAGGACGGCTGCCAGCCAAAAGAGACGGCTACGATCCCAGACAGTAAACCAGAGGACCAAGTGCTTTAAGTGCATCCACGGGGGGGGGACCGACCTTCGGGGTCCTAAGGAAGCCAAGAGGAGACACTGGGCAATCCAATTCCGGGAAAGGCCCCGGAACAAGAAGCCGTAAGTCCCGAAGACCACCACGCCAAACAGGGAGGGAAGAAGAATAAAATGTTTCCAGCCCAAAGCCTTCCCGGGATGGCTGAGCTTGAGGTAGCCCTGATAGAGTAAAAGAGAAGCTAGAAAGACGGCGAAGGAGGTGATCCCTCCGCTAATCTTAACCAGTGCCATTCCTGCCAAAGCCAAGACTCCGAAATAACCCCATTGAATCTTGGCCGTCAGAAAGAATTTCCACAGGCAGAGGATGGAGAGGAGAAGAAAGGGCAGCACGCCGATGTGGTTATAGGTCCAGCCCATGCGAAAGCTGAGAAAGGCCAAAGAGGATAGGAAAGCAATGGCCCCCGAAGTCAACAGCCTCAGGGTTCGATAAACCAAGAGGGAACAAAGAAAATAGATGATCGCCAGGCCGATACGGATACTCACCAGGTTCACTCCCCCTACAAGGAACCAAAAGGCGTAGTAAAAAGGCATCAAGGGGCCGTACGGCCACCAATAGTCCCGGTAGGGCCACTTTCCCTGAGAGGTCAACCAGAAGGCGTAGAGGTCTTTTCCGTTATCGCCCGTCGATAAGGGGGGATGGACATCGATGACAGGGACCCAAAAAAGAAGGTAAACGAGGGTAAGAAGCGATAGCCAGAAAAAGTCGTCTCTACTTCTCAAGCTTTTACGGCTTCAAATAATCCAGGTTGGTGTTAGAGGAATGTTTGGCGGCGAATCGACGCGTTAAAAAATAGGCCTGGTCGGGATTTTCTCCCACGCTTCGTCTGAGGGTCGTGATTTCATCCGCGAGTATCTCTTGATTCACCTCGGCGAGCTTTCGAATCAGACTTTCAAGCATTCCCCGCTCCGGATGTTGACCCAAAAAATGAAAAACGAGCTCCAAGGCGAAATCATAGAAACGTGTGAGGAGGGCGATCAAGATCAAGACTTGGATTTCCCGGTCACTGAAATGTCGCTCTCGATTCAAACGATCCAGGGGATCTTTTAAAAAGAAAGCGTCGGCCCACATCAAGCGCTCTTCGGTGTGGAACTTTTTCCGGTCCAAGGCCTTGGTCGAAAGATAATGGGGATAAAGACCATAAATCACGAGGCCGTATTCCCGCAAGAGGCGGTCGATCTCGGCATACCTCTTTTCCCCGCGGTAAACTTCGAAAAATTCGGCTTCGCACCAGACCCCCAAGGTCCTTTCCCGAAGGACACGGTCCGCTCCTTTTAAAATCTCGTATTCACTCCCCTGGGTGTCGAGTTTTAAGAATTCTCCAAAAGCCTTCCCTTTCACTCCTTCCTGATCAACGACCGAATCCAGAGTTTGGGCGGGTACGGCGGCTATTCGTGAGACTTTGAAATTCTCTGCCCGGTACCTTTGGACCATGGTTTCGCTGGGCTCCAACAAAGAGGTATTGACCGGGCCTTCGCAAATGTAGAGTTTTTTATTGGGGGAGGGTTCGTCCGCGAGGGCCGTGGCGAGGAAAGTGACTCCGGCAAAGGGATTGCTTTCCGAATATTGCCGGTGTAGCGCAAGACAATCCTCATCATTCGGCTCAAAACAGAGGGCGTGGACCAAAGAAGCGATCGGGAGGACGAGGGGGTGGATGCCCCCCAAGGCGCCGACATCAATAAATCCCAGCGGTTTTTCGGCAAAGGTGCGGTAAAGAAACGTCTGCCGGAAAAGGGGATCGCCTGAGAGGGAGTTGGTCATTCTTTTATTCGGTTATTCGGTCCCGTCTGATTTAACCGGAGTGATTTGGCGTTTGGCGTGCATCCCCGGAAGAAAAGAATAACCCTCCTTAACATAATGGCCGGCAAAGACCCGCCGGAATCGGGTTTGGCTGAAATTCTCCTCCGAACCGTGGATGAGATTGCCATGGATGAAGACGACCGAGCCTGCTTTGACGGCAAGGTACTCCTTGGAATAGTCGGAAGGAACCGCGCAAGGACTTCCTCGGTCGTTCAGAAAGTCTCCGGTATTGGTTGCTTTCCGTTCTTCATCGATAGTGACCTCGAGGAGAGGTTCCCGGTGAGAACCGGGATAGACGACCAGTCCTCCATTCCCTCGGTCTGCATCCTCCAAGGGAAGCCACGTTCCAACGTAAGTTCCGTATTCCGCCTTGGCATAAAAATTATCCTGGTGCAGATCCCGACCCAGGGAGCCGGGGGGTTTGTAGTACAGCATGCTTTGAAGCGCCACAATTTTTGACTGTTGAAGGATTTCTAAACAGCGGACCACTTTGGGATGGCCGAGCAACTTTCTGAATCCGGGAAGTTGGCGGTCCGGATTCATCACGGGAACATATTTGATTTCTTGAGTCGAGGCAAGCGTTCCCGCCAGGTCTATGAACTGCCGGCACTCCCTGGGATTTAAGATCCCTTCCACCACACAATACCCCTCTCGCCGATAAAAATCCACCAACGCCTTGGAAAGGAATGGCCTTGCCGAAGAAGAATTCATCTCTGGGGTTTGGGAGGGTGAAAGAATAACTCTTTGAAGATACAGATCAAACCGACCAGACTATCTCGGAAGGCGTTCATTTTTGTTCTGCCCCCGATGCGTTTGGGTTCATCAGCGGGCACGTCGATGACCCTTTTCTTAAATTTGGCACAACGAACGGAAATCTGGACGGTCACGGTATCCCCCAGACTTTGGTCCATTCCAATCTCTTTCAAAAGGGACTTCCGGTAGGCACGGAAAATGACCAGGCTATCCGTGTATTTACTTCCAAACAGGAGATTGATAAGCTGAGTGAAACAAAAATTTCCAAAGCGGGTCAGAAGGGTATCATCCTCGCTCTTGGCTCCTGCCATATAGCGGGAAGCGACGGCCATGTCATACCCTTGCCGAATCTTCTCAGCCAAGACGGGGATTAACTCAGGCTTTGAATTCCCGTCCGGTGAAAAGTCCACAATGATGTCGCCCTGGGCTAGCTTGTGCCCCTCCGAATAAGCTTCTTGCCACCACCCGCCATTCTGCACATAAACCTCATAACCTTGAGAGCGGCTGTATTCAATCGTCCCATCCGTAGAACCCCCGTCAATGACGACGATTTGATCACACCACTCTTTCTTGATTTGCGGCATGACCCGGGGCATGCTCTCGACCTCGTTTTTCGCATAAACGAGCAGGGTCACCTTCATGGGTTCGAAAAGGGTCGCATCTCTAACCGATTTGGTATTATAACACGACGATTTTTCTCAGACCAAGCAGTAGATTTTTGCTATTATATTATCATCTGCATTATATTATCGTCCGCAAAAGAGATGCAATGAATCCGTTGGGTGTGCGACCTAAAAGGAGATGAAGGAACTATGAGAAACGATCCAGAGGATTGGGAAAAAATGAGGTATGTTGAGCCGGAGAATTTATTATCCGCCTTCAAAAACATGGGCGGATCCGTTGCCGTCACAAAGGGTTGTTTCGAGGCAGATCATGTTTGCGAAGTGAGAGACGCTGAGTGGAACACAATGGATCAACTCCATCGTCCCTGCCTCCACCATACCTATTTGGAATCGCTCCGTCTTGTGACGGCCCGGTCTTTTGCCCTATCTCTCACTCGTGTTGGCGGGTTCAAGTGGCTTACTGTGATCTTAGACGTCAAGCTCAAAACGGGCCTTGCTTACCAGGTCTTCACCCTCTTTAACCTCCTTTATGTCCATACGGTGATTGAGATCCAACCCCGGGAACGAGAAAGTAAGGGGATCGTCACTTGGTACATTGTCTCTCATCCCTTTTTCAAGTTTCTACACGGCTGGCTCAGCCGCCGGCTCTATCGACTCAATGAGGTCCAAAACGAGGAAGATTCGCCGGTCCGGCTCCAGCGGGCCTTCCTCCGAAGGAAAGGGTATTCGTTCGGATCCGATAATCCTGATTTTCTTAATTGCAATGTCCTCACCTCAAACGTTATCTTCCCCAAACTCTCCGGCACTCACCGGATCTCTCTTCCTCCTCTCCAACCTACCGATCTGAATGAGGTCTCTGTAGGGTCTCTCGATCTTTTGGTAAGAAAAAATCCCGATCAAAGTATCACGGTCTGGCCTGCGGTCTGTCCTCACGAAGGAGCCCCGCTCAAAGAAGGTCAGGTCCTGAATCATCACATCGTCTGCCGTTGGCACCACCTCAGGCAGGATGGCCTCCAACTCTCCACCCAGAAGCCCCAAGGAAGCTTGAGAACTCTCCGTTTCACCCTCGAGGGAAAAGAGCTGGTGGTTCAGCAGGCGGACTCAGGCTCCAACCGATAAGTGGATGCCCGAAAAAGAGAGGACCTTCTTTGGTGCGGGCTCACCCTTGCCCTGACGATTCTCGTGAGGGGATTGATGTTCGGCTTGCTGCCCTCCCTCTCCGTGGGAGATATGGGAAGGG